>CALCGD010000237.1 GCA_937900875.1 uncultured Flavobacteriales bacterium | reverse complement strand
AAAACTAGCGAAAGCTCCTAAAACTAGATTGCCGCGATCGTTCCTCACTCGCAATGACGGATGCTACGGAGCACCTGCGTTAAGGGATGCAGCGGCATCCTTTTTCTGCCCATCGGGAAGAAAAAGATACAGCGTAAAGCCTGACCCTTTTTAGGGTAACGCCCTTCGTCAAGCTCAGGACAGGCTCCTACTTGTTCGGTCTGCTAATAGAGAAAAGCACATTCTCAAGCCAATTTCATTGGCTTTGTATCTTTCGCTAAACTTTCTGAATGAAAAAATTGTGGCTCTTTACTATTGGGTTATTAGCTGTTTCGGCTACTCAAGCTCAGGTAACATTCTCGGTTACCGATTATGACTTTAATGTGTATGTATCGCACCTAGTAGAAGCGGTACAAACCAGAGATGACCGACTGCTTTTGGCTGAGGAAAGCAAAGATGCATACGGAACGGTGTACTACGCATCTAATCCTGAATTGTGTCCGGATGCAGCTGAAAAGTGCAGTTACACTGAAAGTCCGACCTTGGGAAATGAGAAGAGTACTACACGCTCTTACACCATTACTTACATGGCCAATGAAACTGATGGCAAAAAAGCACGCACAACTTTTGAGAAACTCATTGCCGAAACCAGTAAAGGACTGGGGCCATTTTACGAACCTGATTTTAAGGTGGAAAAGCATGCAGAAGATGATGTGGAATTTGGCTCGGCATTATTTCTTGTAAAAGACCATTCGGCATTCTATAAGGAATTTGGATATGAGGCAAGTGTGTCAACATCCGTTTATCTCGAACTTACTTACACGCCTTCTTTCTTTGAGCCTGCCGTTTGGGGTATTCAGGTAAGATTTATGACGGATGTAGAGGGGTAAGAAAAGATACAGCGGAAAGCTTGACCCTTTTTAGGGTAACGCCCTTCGGTAAGCTCAGGGAACACCCAAGTAGCTCTATTGGCGTTTCCTACTTTCGCGGCTGTAAACGCTGTAGGTAATCCGAGGCTTGATGATGGAGAATATTTCGAATAGAGCATTAATTAGTCGACTGTATAGTTCTGCCGACCAGCAACTGGAGGATGCTGATTATGATACCGAAAGTTGGTCGCAATGGTATGAGGCTGTTCAGCAACTGACGGGGCCTGAAAAGATGGTTTACGTGATTGTGAAACTAAATCAGTCGGTTACAAATGGTGGTTTTGCAGAGTTTTACGAAACCTCGTTTGGTGTATTTGCTCCCGAAATTATTCATGCCCTAAATGAGATTAAGGCGGTGGCTTCTGCCGCTATCGTTTCTAGCTCGCTGCCTATCATAAACCCAACAGGGCTTTTGGATGAGCAATACAAAGGATTTGTTTTCAATCTTCAGCTATCTGAACAGCAACGAACGCAACTTACTTCTCATGATGTTCGGTACGACCAGCTACAAGACCATGAGAATTTAGAAGACCTATTAGGTGATTATTTACAAGAGTTGGTTAAATAAGGATCTCAGGAGGGACAACTTGAATGTTTAGCCCCCTTGCTGCCGATAGCATTTCCTGCTCCGTTAAACGGACTGTAATGAAGCCCCACCCTTTTGCGTAGCATTGGGTAAAGCCTTAAGGAATTTGGTACTGTTTTGCTTAGTCTTCGTACATCTTGACGAGCCGGATTACACTTCCATCGCTGTACTTGATGAGCTGAATACCGCGATAATCTGAACTTATTGGCCGACCGAGAATGTCATATCGACCAAGTATTGTTACGGATTGGTCCGTGAGCATTTGCTCTTCAATGGAAAGCGCTTCGCACGGTGGGTTTCCAATTCCTGTAGAAAAGAGTCCGAGGGCGTAGTTGTACAGTTCGTCAATCACGTTCAGGTTATCGCCTTCGCCATTGCTGAGTACGGCTACTCCAATGTTGTTGTTGGGGTTGAAGTACATGTCGGTAGATACACCACTTTCTCCTCCGTTGTGCCCCCAAACTTGTACGGTTCCGCCTCCAGTTAAGTATATCTCTTCCTGATACCAGTTGAGGCCTTGCGTGGCATCGAGAGATGGTATTTGAGCAGTGAGCATTTCGTTAATGGATGCTCCGCTCAATAATTGCTGACCATTGAACGAACCATCTTGCATGACAGCAATCAGGAAATTGGCCAAATCAAGGATGTTAGATCGCAACTGCCCATCTGGATAATCTGCAAAGCCATAGTGTGCATAGGGTTCGTACTGGCCTCCAATCCATTGATACGGTCTGGCTACATCGTTGGTGTCAAACTGAGCGAGATACCAAGATGTGTTGTTCATGCACAGCTTATCGAATATGTGCGTGTTGCAGTATTCGCTAAAGTCTGTACCAGAAACTGCTTCTACCATGTAACCGGCCAACGCAGTTCCCATGTTGGAATATTCGTAAGCCGTACCAGGCACATCTGTACTGAAGTTTTGATTGGCGTTGTAATCCGCCCCAGAAGTTGAGAAATACCGCTCGATGACATCTGGCAGCGTGATGGTTGGATCTCCATTGCTGTAATATCCATCCATAGCCGCTCCATCAGCTATTGAAGCTGTGTGGGTCATTAACTGTCTGAACGTGATGCTGTCCGACTCGAAGCCTGGAACGTCTATGTCAAAAGGGAGGTAGTTGTTGATGTCTTCGTCAAGATCCATCTGTCCGTTTTCAAACAGATGCATGAGCGCAGTTCCAGTAAACACTTTGGAAATTGATGCCAACATAAACACCGTGGAATCGGTGACAGGAACATTCGCGCCTACATCGGCAAGCCCGTAAGCGTTAACCCAAACAATCTCGCCATCCTTCACAATAAGGGTTGCCATACCTGGAGCGTTCTCGGCATTCATTTCATCCAGAATGTAGTTGTCGACCGCTGAACTTGGGTTGGGATTCTGGCAAAATCCAACAGCGCTCAACAGAAAGAAAAACAATACGCTTATGAGATTTCGCATTTTGTAAAGCTAAGGAAAAGTGCTATGACCAAGCCGCTTCGACAAGCTCAGTTCAAGTTAAACCTTTGAGTAGCATTGGAACGACCAGATTTTTACAATAAGCTACTGAACAACCCTCTTTTCCACGGTTCCATCAGAATAGATGTACATGAGCAATTGGCCCAACTTAGTTTTGGTCTCTCGTCCTAATACATCGGTAATCCTAAGTAGCGTTCTTTCTTGGGTTTGGATTGTATTTTGAATTCCTGCCGGGTCATTGGAGCATAGTTGATTAAAGAAATTCCAAGCTTCACGGCTTGCTTCAATATCCATGTTGCCCCATGATCCTGGCCAATCGTGTCCGCCATTGCTAACGGTATAGAGCCAAACTTCTGTACAGGATTGAGCGTTTCCGTATTTATCGAATGAAACCGTGCTGCCGTCATTCGTATTTGTATTAGGCAGGTTTGCAGAACTCTGTAGCGTTAAATTGAACATCCCGTTGTACAACGCTACAGTCTGCGCCATTCCTAGATATGCGCCCCAACCGCCAGTATTGTTAGGGTCTCCATTATAAAAAGTAACGTTATCGTTTGTGCCATGTATCTCCAAAATGGACACTTCTTCAGAAGGATTACAGGTGTTTACAATATCCTGCAAAATCATCCCCGAAATTGGAGCAACAGCTCTAAACGTTTCCGAAGCCTGACATGCCAACATGTAGCACAAATCGCCTCCATTTGACATGCCCGTACAGAACACATTATTGGGATTTAGCGAGTAAGTGGTTTGCAAAAGTGCGTTCAGGTTTTGTAGGAACGCAACATCGTCAACGGTTTCATTCTGATTGAAATCGTAGCCTACATTCCAAAACGTATCTCCACCTCCATCTTCAATTCCTTGTGGGTAGCAAACCGCAAAACCAAACTCATCTGCCAATGCATTGAATTCTGAATAATCCATAATGTCTGACGCACTTCCACCATAACCATGGCATACGAATACGAGTGGGCAATTTGCTGGTGCTGAACCAGAATGATAGTAGATGTATTCTCGCTGATATCCGCCATCTGAAATAGTGCCGTATTCTACCGCACTAACGCTCGCAGAAAGGGTGTCATTAGTGGCGTTATCATCAGAAGTTCCGTTGATGTTGCTGATGTAAACTTGAACAGGATATGTTCCAGAATTCGTCAGCATTAATTGATTAGGATGAGCGAATTGATACGACTGACCCGAGCTCAAACTAAGTCCGTTTACGGTTGTAGTATTTACGGTAATTCCATCTGTCCAATTCACATCAAAATTTTGAATGATTGTTGCACCGACATTTGTCACCTGCCCTCCGATGGTAAGATTTGAAGGAGATTGTGCCGATGCTGGCACATCAATGGAGGTTAGCTGGGCATCGAACCCGGTAGGTTCGTAAACCAACACATCATCAATTGCCCATCCGAAAAGCCATTCGTTATCATCATTATACCTGAATGCGATAAGAATATTGGAATTTCCAATAAGCGAAGACAGATTGATGGTCTGGGTATCCCACAAATCATCATCTGTACCTACAATTGTTGCGAGCACGGTCCATTCAATGCCACCATTTGTGGAGTATTCGATTGTGGCGATTTCTGTTCCGCCAAATAAACTTCCTCCGTCAAAGTAATTCTCAAATTGGAGAATCGCACCTGAAACGAAACTCAGGTTAAAAGCAGGCATTATCAGGTAATCCCGTCTTTTGTTGCAATCGCATTCGTCATCATTTGTAGCAATGATGTTTCCATGGTCGGTTATATCCCAATACTCGCTTTGCAGTTGTGTATTGGTACCTAAAAGCCATCCATTGGACGAAGGATTGTTCTGCTGAGTCCAGCCGACTGGCAAGGTTCCATTTTCGAAGTCTTCATCCAGCAGGACGTTTTGAGCTGAGCTTTGAAAAAGCGAACTCATGACAATAACTACGGTTAAAAGCTTCGTGTGAAACATGATGGTGGTTTAGAAACTGATTCAAATATACACTAATGAACTGGCAACCACTGTCCGTACAAATACATCGAAATTGGATGTTTGTCTCAATACACAAACGGAAAAACCGCCTTCCGCTCTTTCGGGTAATCGGAGAACTTTTGGAGGTAGAATTTATGATGCGCCACGGCTCTTGGAACGAGGTTAGCGAAGGTCCAAATAGCGAAGGATGCTGCTGGTAAACTCCACGCCAGAATCGCAAAGCCTGTCCATTCGATGATCTCGCCAAAGAGGTTGGGAGCGCTTACGTAATTGAACAAGCCACCTCGTGGAATGACATAGCCTGTTTCGCCCGGCTTTCGCAGGTTCATCAGCTTTTCATCCGACCAGAAATTGACGGCAAAACCAAGCACGAAAAGCGGCAATCCAAGCATGAATTTCCAGCTGCTAAGCCATTCGGAAGTGTAGGTGCTTAATTCCGCCAAGTAGTAGCCGTTAAAACCTGCATTAAGCAGATTGAAGAAGATGGCAGAACATGTAATGAACAGCGGCATTTTCTTATCGCCACTCTTTATCCGAAACGGAAAAATGAAGGTTCGATTGAAGTAGTGAAGGAGCCACAGCCCGCCAATAATCCATGTAACGGTATTCACTTGAGAGCCGATCAGAAGCGAAACAAGAATGATGATGAACGATGGAAGTTCCATCAGCAGCCATCCGTACTTATTCCTAATCATCGGTCCCCACGTGGTCTTGCTATGCCGACCAAATGGAGCGGTGACAAACTGAAGCAGGATGAAGGTTCCAACGGCAAGGGCAATCCATGCGCAGACTAGCGTATTGAAATGTTCTGAAATGAAACTTTCCATCAAACGAACATAGGTTTTCCTCCGAAACCTTGGCTTGACCAAACAAAAAAAGGGCGGCCAATTGGCCGCCCTTTCAATTATCCTTTAATCAGGAATTATCCCATAATAGTACCAAGCTTCATGGCCACGCTCATGTCGCCTTTCACCTTGATTTTTCCGCTCATGAAAGCGTTCATTGGGTTCAAATCACCTTTCAACATAGCAGTCAAATCTTCCATAGCTACATCAACGGTACACTGAGCTTCAGTAGCATCGTTGGTGGTTACAACGTTGCTGTCTCCTGTTCCATCCAACATTACATTCTGCTCACCGAAGTTGAACTTCAAGGTGTTTCCTAGCGGCTTAGCTGCTGCTGCTTTCTCCTTGATTGCACTCTCAATTGCTTCAAAACTCATGACTGTTTTTTTATCGTTTGTGTTAATAGTTGTTTCTGTCTTTTTAGCCTCAACTGGCTTTGATTTGGGCGCTGAAGATACTGATCCTGCCCGTTGGTAAGAAGTATCGTCTATGACCATTTTGGCAATAATCTCGCGCATGATCTCGCTTGAGCCACCGCCAATGGTCCCCACACGGCAATCGCGGTAAGCGCGCGCCATCTTGTAATCTTCCATAAAACCGTAGCCACCAAAGCTTTGCAAGCATTGGGTCATCACTTTCTCGGCTAATTCGCTAGAAAGCAATTTCGCCATCGAACACTCTTT
>CALCGD010000236.1 GCA_937900875.1 uncultured Flavobacteriales bacterium | reverse complement strand
AAAGAATCAGCGTTTATCAGTTCAATCCGTGTCATCAGTGTTCTATGAAAAAGCGTAGCGAATAAAATAGCGGCCCTTCCTTCGTCAGAGTGAGAAAGAATCAGCGTTTATCAGTTCAATCTGTGTCATCAGTGTTCCATACAAGAGCGTAGCGAATCTTCTCTGCTTACTGCGTACCATCCATTCCATTCACTCTACACTAACCAGCAAACACCCGCAGTTATCCACAACCGCCTATTGAAAGCAATTTAAAGCATCGGCTCAAACAGGGGAAGAGGCGGGTAACTTCAAGGTTATCAATCCATGGTTTCTTGAAACAACTAATAGCCTTTGTATGTGTTGTATGTGTGGCGTTGGGTAGTGCGTTGCCCTGTGCAGCGCAAGATGCCAAAGACCAAGCCTTTTGGGATGCCTTCGACCAGGCAAGGCTCTCCATAGCCAAGCACAATGCGGGCAATTCGGTGGCCATTTTAGAAGAACTGTATGAGAAAGACACCCTTAACCCCAATGTTGGGTACTTGCTGGGCGTGTCGCTGATTGTGGTAGGAAAAGATGCTCCCCGTGCCGCACGATTGTTTGAAATGGCCGATGCACATTTTGCCGAACTATGGGACAATCCTGGTGTTGGTCCGCCAGAGCATTTATTCTATTACATGATATTGGCGTACTGCCGCAGTGGCCAATGCGATAAGGCCAAAGAAAACTTGCTGCGCCTAGAAGAGGTTTTTGCCAACAACCAAGAATTTTTGAAGGAGGATGAATACTACCTGATAGACGGGCGTAAATGGGCCAACTTGTGCAAAGAACCTACCATGCATTTGTTAGAAGTTCCCGAGCGATTGGTAAAACCAGACTTGAGAATAAAGACCCAGCCGCATAAATTTTCTACCTATTCTACTTTGTACGGGGTGCAAGTGGCAGCGCTGCTAGAACCTCAAATGACCCGCAAGTTTGATGGGCTTAAAAACGTGGAGGTATATGTAGATATGCATGGAGTTTACCGCTACGTAATCGGCAATTTTGTGTTTAAATCTCAGGCAGAGAAGATGCTTGAAGTGGTAAACAATGCGGGGTATGCCGATGCCTTCATTGTGAACATTACCGATGAAGACCGCTACCCAATGGAGGTAATCGCGATGGACCAGAAATCGCCCAAGGCGCAAATTAGGGGAGAGGTGGAGTACAAAATTCAGTTGGCAGCATTTAAAGAAGTGATGCCCGATGAATCTGCTCGATTTTATTTAATGGTAGATAGCATTTCTGAAATCAACCTAGAAAACTTGACCTTGCTAACGGTGGGTAATTACAAGAGCTATGGTAATGCCATAGAAAGAAGAACAGAGCTTCGGCAAATGGGATTTACGGATGCTTTTATTGTAGCCTTTAATGAAGGGAAGAAAGTTTCGATTGAAGATGCCCGTCAGTATCTGAGGCGGGCGGGTGAGTGAAACACTCGCCTGCAGTTAGCCTACGGGGGCTATGAGCTAATTTTTTGGCACAATTGTCGCATTAGCGAAACCTTTAGACACTAACCGAGGTATCTTTGCCTCAAACAAAACCTATTTAACATGAAAAACTTTGGATTAACATTACTATTGATGTTGTTCGTGGGCGTTGGAACATCAATGGCTCAAGACAAGAAAGCTGCTGACGCTGATGCTGCTGCAACTACTACAGAAGTAAAAGCAGATGAGCACAAATGTGCTGCAGATTGCACAAAAGCTTGCTGTGCTAATAAAGAAGCTGCTGCTCACAAATGTTCTGCTGAAAGCAAGAAAGCATGTTGCGCTAAAGCTGCTGCCGGAACTGCTGCTGCAGAAGGTGAGAAGAAAGCTTGTGCTGCAGATTGCACAAAAGCTTGTTGCGCTGACGCAAAAGCAAAGACAGAAGATGCTGATGAACATGATGGTCACAGTCATCCTCACTAATTAAAAGTTAGGATTCATAAAAAAGCCCCGATTTATCGGGGCTTTTTTTGTGCTTAATTTTTCACAAACCGTTTGGTAACCGTGCCTTCGCTTAGCCTTATTTCAAGGAAATAAAGTCCAGCAGTTAATTGGTGGGTGGTAATGGCTATTCGCTTTCCGTTCAGTGCAATACCTGCCTGAACCTGCTGTCCAAGAATGTCTCGCACAAGAACCTGTTCTACCGCAATGTTTTCAGATACATCTGCATACAGTGTGGAGGAAGTAGGGTTTGGGTAAATACGTACCTCAGCATTTAAATCGCGAATGCTATTTGGCTCTGCATTGCCCACAAAAATCTTCACATTGTCTATGTAAATGTTGTTGCCCTTGCGATTGGTAGATTCAATCCGTACCAACACGCTTTCTCCTGCAAATGCAGAAAGGTTGATGGAATCTCTTCTCCAATCCCACGCAAACTCTGGCATAAAATTGAGCTGAACGGTATCGTTGGTACTCAATTCATCGGCAGCCTTGTTGTACACTACGTTTGCAAAAGAACCCCCACAATCGGTAGAAACTTGCACCTCTAATGTATCGTGTCCGTAAATGTTTGAAGTCCGCTTCTGGTACGCCACATCAAACACCATCCAAATTGGTTCTGTAGTAACAGGGAAAGCCAATTCTGGCGTAACCATTCCGTCCTTTTGATTTTCTCGGGGCAGGTAATTGTAGCACTGAACAGAGACTGATTTTCCTCCCCATTGCAATCCGCTCGTTTGAATTGTGTCCCAACCTGTTGAACCGTCATCGTTCTGAACCAACCAATCGTTTACGCTAAATCCGTAGTTGAAATCTTCTACAAACGGCAAGGTTTGTTCCGTTCTTCGGTTAAAAGTCATGTACCATTTGTTGTTGTAGAGGTCGTATTCTACAGGTTGCCCAACTATAGTAGCGGCAATGCTAATACCTAGATTCCCATAAGCGGAGGTAGCGATAACAGGCAATGCAATAGTTTCTGTTTGATTAGGTGCTAAGACGTTTGTCCAAACCAGATTTTGCGTGGTTGCTCCATCTAAAGAATACTCAAAATTGATAGATGCTATAGGATTGTCCCCCAAGTTAGTTACCGTAACATCGGTAGTAAAACTGTTGCTACATGTAATTCCACCAGCAGCTGGTTGGGTAGCGCTTACTATGGCTAAATCCCAAGGCACATCTGTTGGGTCTACAGGTGTATTGGTTTGCGCCAAATAGAGGTAGGCCGCATGCACATCTATCAGGCCGTTTCCGTATACATTATCTTCTCCTGCATCGCCAAAATCTATGGCTGTGAGGTAGAGCGCCCACATTAAATCTTCTCCACTCAGGTACGGAAATGCTTCTTTCAGTAGCAAAATAGCCCCCGAAACGTGTGGTGCCGCCATGCTTGTACCAGAAATGGTGTTGTATTCATCCAATCCCCATGCAGACCGGACATTCTGTCCTGGTGCCACAACTTCTGGATGGATTTCTAATGAAAGGCTTCCCGTGTAATCGCATTGTGTTGGTCCGCGAGTAGAGAAATTGCTAATTGGATATGGGTAAGACTGGTTAGCATCGATACTTCCGACAGAGAATGTATTTACCTCAGATGTATTGATGCGCTGCGGTGCATTTACAGTTGTATTTCCAGGACCAGAATTACCACCAGAGAAAATGTTGGCAATACCTGCTGCTTCAATGGCATTCATCAGATTAACCACAAAACCGGCACATTGCACAGTATCTGGGTCATCGCGCCAGCGCCAGCTGTTGTTTATTACATCTGGAATGTCGTGCGTTGTAGCAACATTTTCATCTGGATTCAACGCCCATTCAAACGCTTCAATCATGTTGGTGAGTGGAGGTAGAGCCTCCACTGTTGAAGTCACGAAATCGTTGGCAATCCAATACGATTTGTAAGCCACACCAATGGTATCGTTTGTTGCTTCTACCAAACCAGCCATGGTGCCCAATGTGTGGGTTCCGTGGTCGCTAATATTGCCATTCGGCACATTGCTGAAGAATCCGTACCAGCATTGTTCCATAGGAAAACGGTGTGCTAAAAATCGGTCTGCAAAAGCAGGATGGGTAGGCCAAACGCCAGTATCGTAATCGTAAACCAATCTTCCTCTTCCTGTATATCCCAATGCCCACATAGCAGGTGCATTAATGGCAAGCAATCCAGGTTCAATTCCGTTTGGAGAACGTTCATGTTGCTCTTCACCACGCACAATGGGGTCGTGCGGAATCATGGTGTTGTTTTCTAAATCAACAAGCGCAACGGTTGGGTAAGCAGCGATGGCCGCAATAGCTGCTGGACTTGCCTCTAGCACAAGCAAATTGACAATCCAAAACTGCTGCAGCTTTTCTATTTCTGTAGAGAAATCTGATTGAAGAATACCCACCAATTCTGTTTGGGAAGTTGCAGCCTGTTCTTGTAATTGAGTGATTACGATTTTCGACCGTTCTGCAAGTACCAATCGCTGCTGCTTGAAATCGTGGTTCAGTGCGTAGCAATCCACGTTATCCTTGAATTCGACCCTTATTCTTTGAAATGAGTTAGGCTGTTGATTTAATGCGGTTTGTAGTTTCTGAGAAACCTGCCCAAATAGGGATGAGGACAGGCAAATCAGCATAATAAGAACCAACGAGAAAGTAGTTTTTTGCATGCGGTGAATCTTTGTGAGCGATAAAGCTAAGAAAGCTGAGATGTTGGAATGTCTTTCCATTGCCTCCACAACACGATTTGCTAACTTCAACCGCTCATGAATCCGGCAATTCTCAAGTACCCCTTTCCGTTTAAAGCATGGTTGGCAATGGCCAATGATCCTGATAACACCAATCTATTGGAATGGAAGGAGCTGCACGCCTTTATTTGGGAGGAATTAAAGTTGCCTTTTGGAGATAGTTTGTTCGTACGTTCATTCAATGCGAACCTTCCAACTCAGGTTAATTTGGAAGATAACCCTGAAATAGGAATGGCTCATTTGCATGATATCATTCATACTTGGGGCGATTACATGCATGGTCGCAAGAGGGGATTTGATAGGGAGGATGCCATTGAGGCCGCCAAAACCCTTACAGAAGCTGGGATTAAACCAAAGGTTTGGATTGACCACGCAAGTTTTGTGGGTAACATGATTCATGGAACTAAGAAAGGCGCCACAGATAAACTGGTTGATAGTTCTGGTCATGTGTACCAAAACTTCCTCTATTCGTTAGATATCGCTCGCGAACTTGGAATACGATACATCTGGAACGGAGAAGTAACCTCTGTTGCTGGTCAGGATAGAAAACTCGGCTTCAGCGATTACCAGCAATTATCGGGCGGAAGCCAGTTAAAAGCATCGGCTAAATCAGTTTTGCAGCAACTGCCTGGTGTTGTGGCAGCGTACTCTGCACCAGACAACCGACAGTATTACATACACGAGTTTAAAGACGGGTCTAAACTTTATTGTTTTAGAAGATATGGCACGTGGCAAGACGCGGATATTGATGGGCTTAATAATCTGATTAATCCAGATAAGTTGGCCGAATTGCTACAGTCTGGAGGTACCTCCATTGTTTACTCGCATTTAGGGAAAAAGCACTCTAAAGACTCAGGTAGAGCTAATCACATTCCAGATTCTACCAGAGAAAGTCTAAGAAACCTAAAAGCAAAATTCGATTCGAAGGAAATAATGGTTTCTAGCGTTTCGACAATGCTTAATTATCTAGTTCTAAGAGACAGAGTCGAAATCGACACCAAGTCATCTGTCATACGTTTCAAGGCTGATGGCATAACCTTTCAAGAATTAACGGTTTCAAACCTAGCTGGCATGAGATTTAGCTTTAAGAAGAAAGGCTTGAACATGGATACGCTGACGGTTTACCTAGACCAAGAATTAATTAACCCAACGATTCAATCTGAATCTGAAGAAATATTCTCTATCGTATTTTAGAAAATGGCCGTAGTTCTTCTCACAAATAACTCGAATAGGGGTCAGACATTAGCTCATTTAATCGTACGGGCAGGTCTAGATTTGAAGCTGGTTGTGGTGGAAGATGCGAGCTTACGGGGGAAGAAAGGAAACCCAATAATAAACGTGTTGCGAGCCACTTTAGGTGGGCCTTACAGGTGGCTTAAAAAGATGCTCTTCCTAAAACCAGCAGATAGAAAAGCATTGGATTATGAATCCCAATCCATTGCGAAAGCAAACAAACTAGTGAATGATTACATCCGTGATTTGAATGTTTATGGCAGACCAGATGGAATCGA
This sequence comes from uncultured Flavobacteriales bacterium, assembly GCA_937900875.1. Taxonomy (GTDB): domain Bacteria; phylum Bacteroidota; class Bacteroidia; order UBA10329; family UBA10329; genus UBA10329. The sequence goes on along the minus strand of CALCGD010000236.1, from coordinate 3,271 downwards.
ATATTTAGAGACGCCTAGCTTAAATGAAGCCTCGGTTATCACTGCTGTCAATCGTGCCGAACCAGATGTTTGCGTGGTATTGGGTACATCTATTATTCGAGAACGGCTAATTTCTATTCCTAAAGTTGGTATGATAAATGCGCATACGTCAATCTTGCCAGAATACCGTGGTGCACGGTCTGAATTTTGGCAGGTTTACAACAGAGATTATTCAAACGTTGGTATGACATTGCATTTTATAGATAAGGGGGTTGATACGGGTCAAATTCTGTTTCAGAAAAAACAGGAAGTAGGAAAGAACCCTGACCCAAATATGCTAAGGGCCCACAACACCATTGCCACACTTGAGAATTATGTTGCCGTTATACAGTCTGTTTTAAACGGAACGGCAAACCCGCAACCTCAAAAAACAAGCACCACGCCTGCATATAAATTCAGGGATATTTCTGAAGAGAAACGGCTAACCGTTTACAAGAGAATTTTATCCAAGAATGCTTAGGTACTTTCTTCTAATACTTGGGTTTATCTTATTGTCTGCCAGTTCGCTGCTAGCGCAGGTTATAACCGTCACCGATGAAGATGGTCAGCCATTAGAAATGGTGACGTTATCGAGTGTTAAAACGCAAGTTTTTGGAACCACTGATGGTAAAGGTCAGATTGACGTTGCTGAGTTCAAAAATGCCGAGAATATCATTGTTCGTATGCTTGGTTTTGAGCCTGATTCCATCTCATATGATGAGCTCGAGAGTTCGAATAAAATAATAATGAAATCTCTTGGGCTATCGCTAGACCAAGTCATTATTTCAGCAACTAGATGGAACCAAAGTAAGCGAGAGGTGCCTGGCAGAACAACCACTCTTTCGGCTAAGGAAGTCCGATTGCAGAACCCACAGACTGCGGCTGATATGATTGGAGCAACAGGTGAAGTCTTTATTCAAAAAAGCCAGCAAGGCGGTGGAAGTCCAATGATTAGAGGGTTTGCCACTAACAGATTGCTCATAACCGTAGATGGAGTGCGTATGAACACAGCCATATTTCGTAGTGGAAATGTTCAAAATATCATCAACATAGATGCATTTTCGGTAGAACACACAGAAGTATTTTTTGGACCTGGGTCTGTTATTTATGGCAGTGATGCCATTGGAGGTGTAATGAGTTTTAGCACGTTGGAACCAAGATTTTCTCTCACTGGAAAAACCCAAGCAAGTGGAAATGCTGTGTTCAGATTTGCTTCTGCTAGTACCGAACTTACTGGTCATGCAGATTTCAACCTTGGTTGGAAAAAGTTTGCCACGCTCACGAGCATTAGCTACTCGGATTTTGGTGACCTCACCATGGGTAAAAACGGACCAGATGATTACCTAAGACCTACTTATGCTGAGCGAGCAGACACGGTTGATGTGGTGGTTGAAAACACCAATCCACTTAAACAAACTCCAACTGGGTATTCTCAACTTAATCTGATGCAGAAATTCAGATTCCAACCGAATAAGAGATGGAACATCACCTACGGATTTCACTATTCAGAGACCTCCGAATATTCGAGGTATGACCGGCATTTGAGAGAAAGGGCTGGTATACCACGTTATGCTGAATGGAACTATGGCCCACAGCTTTGGATGATGAATTTGTTAGATGTGTTGCATACATCAGAAACGGCCATTTATAGCCAAATGAATATCCGCTTGGCACATCAAATGTTTGAGGAATCTCGTATCTCAAGAAATTTCAATGCAGATGAGCGAACCATACAATCAGAGGAGGTGCAAGCTTATTCGGCTAACATCGATTTTAGAAAATCGGTTGGACCAAAGCACCAATTCTTCTACGGATTAGAGGGCGTTTTTAACGATGTGTTTTCTTTTGGAGAGGTGGAGGATATTAACACGCTTCTAAAACAAAAAGCAGCGTCTCGGTATCCTAGGGCTAACTGGGCATCTGCTGGTATTTATCTCACTTACAGGCATAAGCCAGTTCAAAAAGTGACACTGCAAGGAGGAGTGCGGTACAATCATTTTGTTCTGAACGCAGCTTTTGATACCACGTTTTATCCGCTCCCTTTTACCGAGGCAAAAATCAACAGCGGTTCTGCTACGGGAAGCTTGGGCGTGGTTTACAATCCTACCAATAAATGGTCTTTGAGTGTCAATCTGTCTACTGGTTTCCGTTCTCCAAATGTGGATGACGTAGGAAAGATTTTTGATTCTGAGCCTGGTTCTGTTGTTATACCAAATCCAGAATTACAGGCGGAATATGCATATAACGCAGATGTTGGTTTGGCCAAGGTTTTTTCGAAATGGTTGAAGGTTGATGTGACAGGATATTACATCTACTTACAGAACGCATTAGTTAGACGAAATACAACGCTGGGCGGATTAGACAGTATCGTTTACGATGGAGAATTGAGTCAAGTTCAGTCCATGCAGAATGGAGCTAGCGCATACGTATACGGGATTCAGGCAGGAATAGAAGCGAAGTTCCCTCTTGGCTTTGCCGTACTCAGTAGGTTCAATTACCAAAAGGGAGTGGAAGAGTTGGATGACGGAACACCTAGCCCGCTTCGTCACGCGGGACCATGGTTCGGCTCAACGCACTTCACTTTTACAAAAAATAAGCTGAAGCTTGATTTATATGCCATTTATAATGGCGAAATCTCTAATGCAAATTTGGCGCAAGAGGAGCAAGGCAAAGACTTTTTATATGCTTCAGATGATGATGGTTTGCCTTATTCGCCAAGTTGGTACACGTTGAATTTTAAAGCCATGTATCAATTCGATTCTCACTTTATGGTTTCAACTGGATTGGAAAATCTGACGGGTCAACGTTACAGACCATATAGCTCAGGTTTAGCTGCTCCAGGTATCAATTTCATCCTTTCGGTAAAAGGCTCTTTTTAAAGCTAGAGTACCTCAGTTTTTTAGAAAACTTAGACAAATCATCAATAGGGTAATTGAAGCGATAATCAGCGTAGCAAATGAATAAGATTTGAGCTTGAAACCTTTCTGCTGTAAAGCCCTCCCCGCAAGGAAAATGAGCACTGGCTGAGCAAGAAAACAAGGGATTACCAATAGTTCTTGTATCACCCCAATTAGTGTAAAGTGGAAATGAAAAACCGTGTAGTTGAGGTAAATGAAAAGGAGGAAAGAGCTACTAAGAAACGAAGCGGCCAATAACAATTGACTTTGTTTATTAGAGGCTATTTTTTGGGGGTAAGTCATTAATGAATTGCGCCCATGGCAAGTAAAGCTGAGAGCACTAATATCATGATTGC
>CALCGD010000235.1 GCA_937900875.1 uncultured Flavobacteriales bacterium | reverse complement strand
GGCTGAAGGATGGTCCAAACCAAGCCAAGAGCCGTTTGCGCATACTTAATCTTTAAATCTCGTTTGGCTAATACAAATACAAACGACCGATATTTCCAAATTTTCTTGAAATAAGTAAAGAGGGATTCCGGCTCGGATGAATAAATGATCTTTTCGCTCATGCTTTCTTCTAGGCTTGCTAGAATTGGAAAAGTAGATAATCATAAGTAATTCATCACTATAAACCGAAACCTGTTTCCTTTGTATCATGCCTAGCATTGCGCATATCGTTAACCTGTTTCAGCCTTCCGAAAGCTCAGATTTGAAATTGGCTCAGGAAGTAACTATTGCTTCTATGATTAGGGCGAGGAAAAATGCCACGAATCCAGAGAGCATTCAGTTACTATCAGCACAAACCGCAGGTGATTTAGGGGTGATTCCAACAGAGTTTAAGGCTACAAAAAACCTGACTCGGCATGCAGCAGAAATTGGAGGGTTTGATGGCCAACTAGCGTTACCAATTCTTCGCGATATTATTGACCGAGCGTACTCAGAAACCGATGCTGAATACCTGATATTCAGTAATGTAGACATAGCAGTGCAGCCTCACTTTTACGATTCCGTTAGCCAATTTATTGAGGCAGGGCATGATGCGTTTATCATTAACCGAAGACGTATTCCTGCCACATACAACTCAGTAGAACAATTGGATGAGATGCTTAACACCTCAGGAAAAACACACCCTGGGTTCGACTGTTTTGTTTTTCACCGAAGTCTTTATCCCAAATTTAATTTGGCGGATGTGTGTATTGGTGTTCCCTTCATTGGAATTACTCTGGCTCAAAACCTTTTCTGTTTTGCCAAAAATCCAAAGGTTTTTACTGATGAAAAACTGACTTTCCATATTGGAATGGAACTTTTTAAAGGAAGAGCTCCAAAACCATATTACAACTACAACAAAGGGCAGTTTTGGAAAGCAATGTCAAGCATTGATATAGAATTGGATAGCAGAAAATGGCCGAATGGAAAATGGTGGTTTCCATTTCGTTTAGCCTATTGGGGAATTCACCCAAGTTTACCAATTCGTCTGGCTCTGAAACTAGAGCCAAGAAGATGGTTCAATCAACCAAAAAATAGGGGTTAAAGTATCCGCTTTCGACTGCTATTGCACCAAGCTTGCTGTGCAGGTTTAAGTCTCTTGATGATAGCTTAA
>CALCGD010000234.1 GCA_937900875.1 uncultured Flavobacteriales bacterium | reverse complement strand
GAGTCTTAAATCGTGAACGCAGCGATTACACTTATACTATCGAAGATTTTGAAGTTTTGCCAGATGTTGCTGAGGCCTTAACATTAGCCAGGTCAAAAGGCTATCTGCTCATTGTAATTTCGAACCAAGGTGGGATAGCGAAAGAGATATTTACAGCCGAACGAGTTGAAAAGCTTCACAGCATTTTAAAAACTGACCTAGCTAAAAGCGGTGTTCATTTTGATGAAATTTACTATTGTCAGCACCACAACGATATTGGCAAATGTATTTGTCGTAAACCAGATTCACTTATGTTGGAAAAGGCCATAGCCCGTTTCGATATTAATCCAGCACTTTCGTACATGATTGGGGATAGTGAAAGAGATGTATTAGCTGCCGAAAAAGCTGGAGTGAAAGGTTGTTTAATTGAGTCCAATTCGGGTATTCTAGGTATTGTTCAAGAATTGAAATGAGCACAGTTCAACTATTTAATGGGCAATTTATCCCCGCAGGGGAAATGGTTTTAAACACATCTAACCGTGGGTTTTCTTATGGTGATGGTTTCTTCGAGTCAATGAAACTTTCCAATAGAAAGTTGCCTTTTGCTACAGAGCATTGGAACAGAGTTACCAGGGTAACAGCTTTTTTGCAAATTCAATTGCCTGAAGAGTTTACCAAGCAATCGTTTCAGCAATATGCTTTGCAACTAGCCGAGAAAAATGGCTTCCAAAATGCACGCATCAAATTTCAAGGTTACAGGCTTGGCGATGGTAGGTATGGCCCAGAAAGCAATCATTTGGGTTGGAGCATGACTTGTGAGCCAATGGAACAATCAGAATATGTGCTCAATAAAACTGGTTTACACGTAGAAGTATGCACAAGTCATACCATCAATCCCATTCCCCAAAGCTCGTTTAAATCGAGCAATTCTCTTCCTTATGTGCTTGGCGCCATGTTCACAGCAAAACACAGATTGGACGATAGTTTTCTACTTGACGGCCAAGGTTTTATTGCAGAAGCGACAGGTTCAAATGTTTTTCTCCTGAAGGGAAACACATTGGCAACACCAGACTTGAGTAATGGCGGAGTTGCTGGAGTAATGCGGAGTATTGTTCTTAAAGAAGCGGCAACTTTAGGTGTTGAAATTTCGGAAGAACTGGTTTCTCCAGAAGATGTTTTTGAAGCTGACGAATGTTTTTTAACCAATGCCTCACGAGGTATTCAGTGGATTGGTGCTGTTGGTAAAAAACGCTTTTACAAGCGATTTAGCTCAAAACTTACAGACCACATTAATAGCCAGTACGGACTTATTAGTTAAGGCGCGGGTCCTCAGGTAGATTTACCAAATGGGAATATAAGCCTCCCATACTAAGTAGTATGGCGTTCCATAAATCTTCTGGTTTTTCGGAAAAAAGAAGTTTTTTATCTGCTCGCGCTACTATCCAGCTTTTGCTTTCCATTTCGCTTTTAAGCTGACCTTCCG
>CALCGD010000233.1 GCA_937900875.1 uncultured Flavobacteriales bacterium | reverse complement strand
ACGCAAAACGGACCGGCACTTTGTACATCGGTCTTACATCGCCCCAGGAAACAAACTAGAATTATACCCAATTATAAAAAATGAGGGTATGGCCGTAATTGAAAATGGTAAATCGTACAAAGTTCAAATCGATGTGCAAGACCATGCTGGCAACACATCCAAGATTTCTTTTACTGTACTTGGAGAGAAACAGGAGGTGGCAGTGTTGCGTGAATTAGCGGTGATAACAGACTGGTTTCCGCCAAATCGAGACAATTCGTTTACAAATAACTCGGTTCGAGTGAATATTCCTGCAGGCTGTCTGTACGACACGCTTCAATTCAAATACGCAATAAAAGCGCCTTGCAAAGAGTGCATCTCGGCTGTTCATTCCATCGGAAAACTTACGGATACGCCTTTGGATAAATCCATGACGGTTTCTATCAAACTTGAAAATGTTTCCGAAAAACATGCTTCAAAAGCAGTCATGGTGTCCTACGATAGTAAGGGCAGACCTGTGGCCGAAGGTGGTTCTGCCAAATGGAATTGGATGACGGTCACAACCAGAAGCTTTGGCGATTATGCCGTAATGGTAGATAGCACTACTCCAGTTTTGAAGCCAAAAAACTTTAAGGACCAAACCTCCACTTCAAACATCAACCAATTGGAGTTTACTCTTTCCGATAATCTCTCAGGAGTTTCTGCCGTTTCTGGAACGCTAAATGGCAAATGGGTTTTATTAGAACAAGACCCGAAGAACAATTTGCTTTACTATATCAAAGATGAACGTTTCATTAAAGGACAAAACACGTTTCGAATTACTGCGAAAGACAAGGTCGGAAACGTGAAGGAATTAAGTGTGACGGTTCAATAAAACGAGACAACAATCTCAAGTTTCTTACTTCTCGAAATACCCCCTGGATTACAGCCCAACTCTCCTTCGGGAATTGGCATTTTCAAGTTTTCGTAGTACTCAACCCAAACAGGAAACATTTTTCCATTTGCTGGGTCTTTAAACGTCATAGGCGTAAGTTCGAAAAAAGGCTTATTGTCGTTGGCAGCTTTGAACGCATCATACACCAATTCGCTGCAATAGTAACTTCCGTTATCGTACAGAAAAGCATCATCATATGCGGTGCCAAGTTGTGCAACTGCAAAGTCCACTGCCTTTGTTCTAAGTTGGCGATTGTCATCAACCAATCGAGTCACCACTATTTTAGGATGTCCTGTTTCATCCAAATTACGATTTACAAATACTTGAATTGGTGTGACTTGAACGCTTTTACCAATTGCCTCAATAACCACCACAGAATCATTGTAAATATGAACCAAGCCTAAATGCGAAAACGATTTGCCGTCAACTCCTTCGGTCACTGTTTCAATCGCGGTACACAATCCTCCACAATCCAAATCTTGAAACAGAATATCTCCATTTTTATATTCGAATGTTTTTGGGTCGGTTAATTTGGTTTCCTGAGCGGCTGCTTGAACCCCAATAAAAAGTAGAAGAAATAGAATTTGATACATCTTATCAGTAGGCACCGTTGCGTTTTCTCACAAACCACTCAAGACTGAGCAAGGCAAGAAGTAGAAAGAATATCCACTTCAGATGAATAGCCTCTTTAAACCACGTTTGTTCATACACCACACTGCGAATATCATCCCGCGTTTTAATGGCTTCAGCTAATTTATCTAGTTCACGCGGGTAAAAGAGTTCACCTCCTGAGCCATTCGCTATCTTGTACAGCAAGCCATGGTCGGCTGTAGTTCGTGTGGTTTCTAGTTTAAGTGCCGCAACCATAAATTGACCACTGCTTTCCAGTACTTTTCCGCCATTGCTAACCTGTGCCCAATACCTGTAGTTTCCTTCTTTGAAACTTCCGGCATTCAATCTGTAGGCATTATCTGTTCGGTTGAATTTATACTCGAATGCCTTTCCTGCCTCATTAGTAATGGTCAAGTCCACCTCTGGCTCATTGATTGGCTCATATGTTTCGTTGTACAACTCTGCGTTGAAGACAACCACTTCGTCTTCATTGTAACGATTATTAGTGTTTACCCGAAACAAACTCTTGTCGGTTTTCAGGGCAAGAAATTGCACCACTTTAGAAAGCATGCCATCGAAAATTTCATGCGAACCATTTTCTTCAAAATCTCTTATTCTCCAACGCCAAATTCCATCACCAACCAAAACTGCGGTCTTTCTCCCAGAATTATCATTGAAGAGTAAAAGCGGATTTTCGGTTTCTACGTTTCCTATACGCTGATTGAATAATGATTGAGCGGATACATCTGCAGAATATTCCCCGAATGGCGCATTCAAAGGTGGAAACCGCTGAAGCATTCTGCGCACATTTTCATCCAGCGTAA
>CALCGD010000232.1 GCA_937900875.1 uncultured Flavobacteriales bacterium | reverse complement strand
TCTAAAAGAAGTAAATCCAATACCACCAACGATATAAGAAGTAAACAATCGGTCCTTAGTTCTGTCTGAGTACATTAGGTTGATGAAGTTTACCGTGGTATTCAGCGTCCAATCGATGAATGTAGTTTTAAACATAACATTCTGATTGGGACCATCCATCGCAGTAGCAGAGGTGGCTCTTTTAGTGCCACCCAAAGTTCCCCCAAAAACATTAGCTCTAAACCCAATAACCGAGTTCAATTGATAGTCAATAAAAAGACCACCAGCACCATTTGCAATATCTGCCTTCTCAGCAGAGAAACCGAAGTCATATTGACGAATGTCTCCGTAAAACTGTGTCCAACCACCGTGTAATCCTACGGTGAAATAGTTGAACTTTCTTTTTGTGGTACTGGCTTCTTGACTAAAAGAAGTTCCGCCAACAAAGGCAAGTACTAGTATAAAGAGTAGACTCTTTTTCATATTCAATTTATTTGGTTGTATCCTATATAAATTAAGCCAGAATAATTTCTAGCTATTAAGTGCAAAATTAACCATTGTAAATTACCTGCAATGGTATTTCAATCATTTTTGCATGCAAGGCACGAAAAGGCTAGGCATAAGTTTCAATAATTCGTAATCCAACTGGATGTTTAGCTTCAATTACAGATAAAATCTTCTGAAAATCTTTATTGGAACCAACAAAGTCTAAGTTGTCGGTGTTGAGCACGACTATTCTCGTTCCAGTTTGCTGCTTAAAAAACTCCATATAACCTTTATTAATTCGATCGAGATAATTTAAGCTGATTTCCTGTTCATATAATCGCCCTCTTTTCTTGATTTGCGATAGAGATTTTTCTGGACTGCAATAAAGGAATAGCAGCAAATCTGGTTTGGGAAGACGGTCGTGAATAATGTGAAACAAATTTTGGTACAAGTCAAATTCATCAGTATCCAGGTTTATTCGGGCAAATACCAACGATTTAGCAAATGAATAATCACAAACTAACCCCGGCTTAAACAAATCAGTTCGGTTCAATTCATCTCTTTTCTGATGATAGCGCTCTGCCAAAAAACTTAATTCGAGTGCAAAACTGTGCTGCTCCGGATTCTTATAAAATTTCGGAAGGAATGGGTTGTCTTTAAATTCTTCCAACATGATTCTAGAACCCCATATTTCGGCCAATTTGTTGGTTAATGTGGTCTTTCCAGAGCCAATATTTCCTTCAATAACTACGTATTCGTATTCGCTTGGACGAGGCATTATTGAAATATGGTTTCGTCTTCTGAAACATCATTCCTTAATCTTTCAAGAATCTCAGGGTAGCTGGTGTTAAGCAACGGATGCGTCCATGTAACTATTTCGCAAAGAGGTGCTAGCGCAAAAATTCTTTCGTGCAACCGCTCGTGTGGTATCACCAATTCTGGACTATGAAATATTTTATTTTCTGTGCAGAGAATGTCGATATCTATAACCCTTGAGGCCCATTGCTTACCATTTCTCACTCTACCAATTTTCTTCTCTATTTCTAGAATTACTCCCAGCAATTCCAATGGTTCAAGTTTAGACTGAAGTAAAATGGCTTGATTCAAAAATTTTGTCTCAGATTCAAATCCCCAAGGTTCGGTTTCAATCAGAGAAGACACGCGAACAATACTGCCTGCTTTTTCACTCACCATTTGGAGGGCTTTTTTTAAATTCTGATGTCTATCACCTAAATCAGAACCCGTTAGCAATACGTATTTATACTCGTCCATAATGGGGCGGTAAATATAGTTAAGGAGACTCCGAAGGCGAACGAATTATCTGGTTTTGATTAACAATTCATAACAGGTAACCCTTCTCTGATGTTACTACGTTGCTACCTTTGCAGCCTAATTCAAATAATTACCAGATGAAACAATTCTTTAAGTTCATGTTTGCCAGCGCTTTAGGGCTTGTAGTTGGCATATTTCTTCTCATTTTCATTTTTGCGGGTATTGGAGCTTCAATGGGCGATAAACAAGCGGTAGAAGTGAAAGACAAATCAGTCCTTCATGTTAAACTCAATTTTGAGATTAAGGAAAGAGGAGTTAACAGTCCGTTCGGCAATTTCGACCCTGCCACTTTTCAGTCCAAACCATCTGTTGGATTGAATGACATTCTTAGTAGCCTTAAGAATGCTGCAAATGATGATAAGATTAAAGGTGTTTATCTCGATATGCAAAGTGTTCCAGCTGGAATGGCAACTGTTGAAGAGATTAGGAACGCACTTTTAGAATTTAAGGAAAGCGGAAAGTGGATTGTAAGCTACAGTGAGATTTATACTCAGAAAGCTTATTATTTAGCTTCTGTGTCTGATGAATTGTGGTTAAACCCGCAGGGTATGGTAGAGTGGAAGGGCCTTGGTGCACAGATGATGTTCATGAAAGGAATGTTCGAAAAGTTAGAGGTTGAGCCTCAAATTATCCGATACGGAAAGTTTAAGAGCGCGGTAGAGCCGTTAATCTTGGATAAAATGAGTGAAGCAAATCGTCATCAAACTATGACTTACATGTCTGATTTGTGGAACAAAATGCTTCGTGGAATTGCAGAAGGAAGATCTAAAACGGTGGAAGATTTAGACGCTTTGGCTCAAAATGCAACCATTCAGAATGGAAAGGATGCATTGGAAAATGGCTTGGTAGACGAACTATTGTTCAAAGATCAGGTGATGGAAAAACTTCGAGAGCGATTAGAGATTACGGATGAAGACATGAAAGTCAATTTTATAGGATTGGCCAAATACAAGAATGCTCCAAAGGTTAAAGGAGATGACGAAAAGACTGGCAAGAAGGAGCACATTGCAATCATTTACGCTGTAGGTAGCATTGAAGGTGGGGAAGGCGATGATGAAACTATCGGTTCTGAAAAAATTTCTGCGGAAATAAGAAAAGCTAGAAAGGACGATAAGGTTAAGGCCATTGTTCTTCGTATTAATAGTCCTGGTGGTAGTGCACTAGCTTCTGACGTTATTTGGAGAGAAGTTGTGTTGGCCAGAGAGGCTAAGCCAGTTGTTGTTTCGATGGGAGATGTGGCTGCATCTGGTGGCTACTACATTGCTTGTGCAGCGGATACTATCCTAGCGCAACCAAACACAATAACTGGTTCAATTGGCGTGTTTGGCGTTCTTATGAATGCTCAGAAACTGGTTAACAATAAGCTGGGGATAATGATTGATACGGTTAAAACAAATCGGTTTGCTGATTTAGGTACGCCATTCCGAGCGCTTACACCAATAGAAAGAGACATTATTCAAAATGGAGTGAACGAAATCTATTTGGATTTTATCACCAAGGTTGGACAGGGTAGAGGAATGACAACTGATGAAGTAGACAGCATTGGTCAAGGACGAGTTTGGAGTGGGGAAGATGCGCTAGAAATTGGTCTTGTTGATTTGCTTGGAGGTATTGATGATGCGGTTAAAATTGCCGCAGGAATGGCGAAAGTTGAAAACTATCGTGTGGTTGAATACCCAGCTCAAAAAGATCCGCTTGAGCAAATGATAAAAGAATTGTCAGGACAAGGAGAAGAGGTGTTCTTGAAGCACAGACTTGGACAATACTATGATTATGTAAAAGATGTTGAAGAGTTGATGCAAATGGAAGGAGTTCAAGCTCGTCTTCCTTATCAATTGTACATCGATTAATAATCGAAAATTAAACGCTTCAAAAAAGCCCGAACAGATTTCTGTTCGGGCTTTTTTAGTGTCGTATTACGCTAAACTTTCTAGCTACAAGCTGCTTGTCGTTGGTAATCTGAACCGTATACATTCCTGTGGCCAAATCTGCCACGCTCAATTTCAGTCCTTTGAAGCTTTGTACTAGCACAACTCGTCCTAGGTTATCAGATACTTGTACGGTCCAGTTTGAAGCATAATTCATTCGAATGTTTACTTCGTTGGTAGAGGGGTTCGGGTAGATTGTAACTTCCAACTCAGAATTGTTTTCAGCAACATTCATCGGGTTGCACCAGTTTCCAGAAACGGCCATTTCTGCATTTACTCTTCCTGTCCCAATCAATCCTGCGTAAGGAACGTTTTGCGTAAGTCCATCAATGGCGTCAGCGCTCGCTTTTATCCTTTCGATAACCTCTAACGCACTTAAGCACGGAAACTGCGACCGAACCAAACCTGCAATTCCCGAGACAATGGGTGCGGCCATAGAAGTGCCACCTTGCGGAGGAGAGTATAGAAAACTTCCGTTAAAAGTGGCAGTCGTGTACACATTTATGCCAGGAGCGCTAACGTCTACCGAATCATTATAGGTAAATGGAGCATTTGTCCCATTGTCGAAAAGGTCATTTGCATCAACGCCTGTTACGCTAAGCACATAACTGTAAGACGCAGGATAGTACATGATAGTGGAAGTGGCATTACCAGCCGAAGCCACCAGTACCACGTCATTATTGACAGCAGCCCATGTAACAACATCTTGAGCTACTTGACTAAAAGTTGTATTACCCCAAGAGCAGTTTACAATAGAACAACCCTGCTCAACGCAATACTCAATTCCTTCATATCCGTGGGTAATTACTTGTGAGTTGTTTGCCACTTTAACAGGTAGAAATTTGCATTTGAAACCGATGCCTGCATATCCTAGATTATTGTCAGCAGAAGCCGAGGCGATAGCGGAAACCGCATCTCCATGGATTTCGTTGTTGACGAAGAGGTCATTGTCGTCATCAACCATGTCCCAACCTGCGAAGTTGTCGATGTAGCTGTCAAAATCCTCATCTCCACCACCAACAGGGTCGTCATAGTTGTACTTAATGTTGCCCGTAAATTCGGGATGATTTACGTTAACAGCGGTTTCTGTAATGCCAATTACCACGTTGGTGTCGCCCAGTGTAATGTCCCATGCCGCATAGGCTTCAACATTATTAAAATGATACGGCATTACGCTATTCAAGTGAGAATCATTCGGAACGTATTGGTCGTAGCTAACATACTGCGGTTCGGCATATTCAACATACGCTAGAGCACCGAGCTTTTTCGATGCCAACATTACATCAACATCATTTGAAACTTCAACTCGATATATGAGAGAAATGTCGGCCATTTTCAGGCCATTCTTGTTAAATTCTACTGCAGGCGGAGTACTTGTTTTAAATTTCTTTTCAAGCTTAATCAATCCTAACTCGCCTAATTCATCAATCAATTCTGGGATTGCGATAGCACCACTGGAGCATGCCGAACGATATTCTCCTTTTATCTTAATGTTTATGACGCCAGCTAAGTATTTGTCTCCATTTGCTGCTGTGCTTAGTACATGTTGGCCAAACGTAGCGAATGGAAAAATCAAAAGGATGAATACGGAAAGCCTTTTCATGAAGTCTTTAATTTCGGTTTGTAAGCTGGAATTGTCTTTAGGAATTTGAATTCAGCGTCTTCCAATTCGCAACAAAAATGTTCCATTCCGTTGCTTATAAGTAATAACGCAGCGCTAGTGTAGCGGTTGTATCTACCAACTTGAAAGAAGGTTTCTTTGTTCAATTTTTCATTTGGTGCTTTACATTCAACCAGCATGTGCGCTTCGCCCAGATTATTGCAAATAATTAGATCAGCTCGTTTTATCCTGGCTCCACCTTTTACTTGAGTTTCAATTTTCATTAAAGAAACAGGATAGCCAAGGTCTTGGTTTAGATACGAAACAAGGTTCTGCCTTACCCACTCTTCCGGGGTTAAAACCAAATACTTCTTTCGCACCAAACAAAAAATTAGATGCTTTCCATCCTCCTTTTTCAGGCGTAGCTGGTTCATTGGAAGATTGAGCCTAGGAAACATGCTTCGAAGATACATTTAAGGCCACTTCGGTAATCAGTTCTCTAGCGAAAACCTGGTTTAAAAAGCCTGAACAACGTGTGTTAGCACCTAGATGTCCTCAAATAAGCCGAAAATGCCTTATTCTAGCAATGAAATTCTTAGTAATTAATGACAATAACCACACATTTTCACTCTTTTTTGAGTTCAGATTACTATAAACCTTGCTTAAACATCGTTCAGATATTAAATTGGTACTTTTGATGTTCAAATAAATTATATAATAATGAGTAACGGTACAGTAAAATTTTTCAATAATGCCAAAGGGTTCGGATTCATTACACCAGAAGATGGTAGTAAAGATGTTTTCGTTCACGCAAATTCTCTTTCAGAAGATATCAACGAAGGAGATAAGGTAACTTACGATGTAGAAGAAAGCCCTAAGGGTCTTAACGCATTAAACGTGAAAGTCGTTTAATCGATACGTTCACTTGAATTTTATCAAAGCCCGATCAACTTAGTTGATCGGGCTTTTTTATTTCTCCTTTGGGAGCGCAACTAGCGCTTCGTAACTTCACGGCCTATGAAGAATAAAGATGATATAGTTAAGAATTGGTTGCCACGGTACACTGGTGTGGCAGTAAAAGATTTTGGAAAGTACATTCTCCTTACCAATTTTCAGAATTACGTAGAAAAGTTTGCAGAGATAAATAGCGTCCAGGTTGATGGCAAAGGACATTCCATGCCGTCTGCCACTGCAGATGATATTACCATCATTAATTTTGGGATGGGAACTGCAAATGCCGCAACCATTATGGATTTGCTAACGGCTGTGAGCCCTAAAGCATGTTTGTTTTTGGGGAAATGTGGTGGCTTAAAGAAAAAGAATGATTTGGGCGATTTGGTACTTCCTATTGCAGCAATCAGAGGAGAAGGAACTTCTGATGATTATCTGCCTGCACAAGTGCCAGCTTTACCAGCCTTCGGATTACAAAAGGCGGTTTCAACCACAATCAGAGATATGAATCAAGATTATTGGACAGGAACTGTTTATACAACCAATAGAAGGGTTTGGGAGCATGATGACAGGTTTAAGAAGAAACTGAGAAGAATGCGTTGCATGGCGGTTGATATGGAAACCGCAACCCTGTTTATTACTGGCTTCCACAATGAGATTCCGACTGGCGCATTGCTATTGGTGTCGGATCAACCTATGGTTCCTGAAGGTGTGAAAACTGCCGAAAGTGATAAAAAAATAACTTCAGATTATGTTGATAGGCACATTGAGATTGGTGTCAAATCTCTCGAGCAATTGAAGAACAATGGTCAAACTGTAAAACACCTACGTTTCTAGTATGCCCATTAGAAACATTATGGCTGATTTGAGAGCAGGAAAATATAAGCCTGTTTATTTTCTTCAAGGAGAAGAGCCGTTTTATATTGACCGTATTTCGGACTATATCGCAGAGCACGCACTTTCGCCTGACGAGCAAAGTTTTAACCAATCTGTCCTTTACGGGTTAGACACAGATGTAAGTACAATCATATCAGAAGCTAAGCGGTTTCCAATGATGGCTGAGCGCCAAGTGGTAATTATTAAGGAAGCTCAAAGAGTAAAAAACCTTGTTCCGAGTGGTGAAGACGCCAAGAGTGAGTTGTTAGCCTATCTGGAAAACCCTCAACCCAGCACTGTTTTGGTTTTCTGTCATAAGTACAAGAAAATTGATGCGCGGAAAAAGATAGGCAAGGCGATAAAAGCTGCTGTTGAAAAGAATGGAGTTTTCTACACCTCAGAAAAGGTGAAAGAATGGACACTCTCAACTTGGATTTCAGACCATGTACAAACTCTTGGCTACCATATAGATCCCAGAACATCCACTATTCTTGCGGAGTATTTGGGCAATGACCTTTCCAAGATTGATAATGAGCTAGGCAAGTTATTTATCGACTTAGAACCTGGCGGGCATATCACGCTCGATTTAATCGAAAAGAACATTGGAATTAGTAAAGATTTCAATGTGTTTGAGTTGCAAAATGCTCTTCTGAAACTCGATGTTGAAAAGGCTAATCGCATAATCATCCACTTTTCTAAAAATCTTAAAGACCATCCAATTCAGATGCTGGTGGCCACGCTATATAGCTTCTTTTTTAAGATTATTCTGCTGCAATATTTGCAGAAAAGAGGACGTGCAAATGAGGCTGCTAAAGTGCTAAGAGTTAATCCTTACTTCTTGAAGGATTACCAATTGGGTGCTCGGAATTATTCGGATAAAAAATTGAGAAGCATAATCCGCTACTTAAGAGATGCCGACCTAAAAAGCAAAGGTGTTGGAAATGTGAGTACCGACCCAGGTGATCTCATGAAAGAGCTCATTTTCAAAATTATGCACTAGCGAATTAGAGTTACGTGTCCAGCATATTGATGGCTGTTTTGAAACTCATCAATTAGAAAGAACTCATATACGTAAACTCCTGCCTCTACTGGTTTGCCTCGAAAAGTGCCATCCCAGTGATAGTCGGGTTCATTTGATTCAAATAAAAGCATTCCCCAACGGTCCGATATTTTAAGATTGTATTCGCGAATACTTTCTCCAGTTCCGAAGAAGGTTTCGTTAATACCATCCTCGTCTGGCGTAAAGGCTGACGGAATGTAAAAAGTGACAATTGGCTCAACTTTTACTTGCCCGAAAGCTACGTCTTCGCAATCTCCATTCGTAACCGTAAGAATGACATCATAGTTGCCAGGCTCAGTATAAACATGAACTGGGTTAAGAACGGACGACAGGGTTCCATCACCTAAATTCCAACTCCAAATTAAGCCATGATCAGAGGCGTCTGTAAATTCAACTTCAGCATTAAGAAGAGAAACTCGATCATCTAAAATGGTAAATTCTGCTGCTGGTGTGATGTTGACCCGAACAGCATTTGCCACAAAAATCAAACTGTTGCAACCTTCTGCGCTTGTTGCCGAAAGTGTGATGTCGTAGTAACCAGAATCTTGGTAGGTATAAACTGGAATAGATTCGTTTGAGGTGCTGCCATTACCAAAATCCCAATTGTAATTGGCAAGAAATCCAGTAGCTAAAGTGGTTTGATTGACATACAAAACTTCGTGAGGCGCACAGCCTTCTGCTTGAACAAGATTAAATGCTGGTTCGGGATTAGGAAAAACTTTGATGTTGGTGCTTCCGCTTGCAGCACACCCACTGTCTGAAGTTGCAGTGAGGGTTACAATAAAGTCACCATGATCTAAGTATGTGTGCGCAGCGCCAACTCCATTTGCGGTTAATCCATCTCCAAACTCCCAGTCCCAAGAATCAATTGTATTATCCTGCGGAGATGATAAATTTTCAAAGACAGTTTCGTCATTTAAACAAGTATCAATTCCTGATAAAGCAACTTCAGGAGTGGGATTTACCAACACATCTTGCGTAACCGAGCCTACGCATCCATCATCAGTTTGTATGTCTAATTGAACTGTATAGGTCCCTGAATCTCCATACATGTACATTGGATTTTGAGAACTTGACGTTCCAGTTCCATCACCAAAATTCCAATTCCAAGTGTCAATTGTTGAAACGTAAACCGAAGACTCGTCCAAGAATTGAGATTGATTTCCTTCACAAACAATGTTTGCACTGAAATTTGCAATTGGGTTGTCGTGAATGATGACGGTAACTTGAGCTTGGTCGTAGCAACCTGCCGCATCAGTTACACCCAGCCGTACCGTAAAGGGGCCAAATGCAAAATTCGGATAAGCAAAAATTGGATTTTCAAGCGTGCTGAATGTATTTGGGAATGCTGGTAAGAAGGCATTGTCGCCAAAATCCCAAAGTAAATCTAACGCCCCTCCAACACTTTGATTTTCGAACTGGATTGGCTCATTTTCACAAAAATCTTGACCGTCAAAAAGATTCATTGCAGCCGAAGGAAGCGGATAAACGGTAGCAGTACTGGCAGCACTCGCTTGGCAACCATTTGCATCGGTCAAACTCAGGTTTACCACAAAAGTGCCGTCAGCAGCATAAATGTGACTAGGACTGGCCGTTGCATCTACTGGGCTGCCATCTCCGAAACTCCAACTGTACACCAAACCGGTTCCATTGCTGTTGTCTGTAAAAACTGTTGGGTTACCAAGACAGACATCTGCAGGAGCGATAAAATCTGCAATCGGTAAAGGAAAGACTGTGATTTCTATATCATCTGTGCTTGAACAACCATTTGCATCAGTACCTGTAACCGTGAAAATAGTGGTAGCGCTGCCGCTAAAAGTCGGATTTGAAAGAGATGGGTCATCCAATCCTGTGGTTGGCAACCAAGCGTAGTCAACGGCTCCCGAGGCTGCCAACTGTATGTTCTGTTCATTACAAATACTATTATCTGCTCCTGCATTCACAATAGGGCTAGGATTAACAGTAATCGTCATGTCATCAGTATCCTGACAATTGTTGGCATCCGTTACGGTGAGAACATAATTTGTTGTGACTGTTGGAGCGGCAGCTGTTATGGCACTTGCTGGATTGGTTAAGTCTGTTATTGGACTCCACGAGTATTGCCCACCACCAGATGCATTCATTGCAGTGGCATTCCCATCGCAAATGGTCTGGTCTATTCCAGCATCAGCAATCGGTAGCGAGTTTACCGTGATTACAATGTCGTCAGAACTTGCACATCCATTTGCGTCTATTACACCTAGGGTATAAACAGTTGTTATTGCAGGTGTGGCGATAGGATTAGGGATAGCTGGATTGTCCAATCCGGCTACAGGGTCCCACAAAAGTTGTTCGCCTCCTACTAACCCAATTGGTGCGATTTGAAAAGCATCCCCTTCACACAGTGATTGGTCTATTCCTAAAGTGAAGTTTGGCTCGGCATTAATAGTAACCTGAACAGTACTGCTCTCTGTACAACCTTCGGAAGTAATTGTGAGTGTAACGTCATAATTTCCTGGAGCGGGATAAACGTGAGAAACCTGCGTTCCTGTAGCATTGGAGCCATCTCCAAAGTCCCACTGAAAATCAGTAATTAAACCAGTTGCAACTACAGATGCACTTTCAAATTCAACAGGAAATCCTTGACATTGTACAGGTGAAGTAATGATGAATGCCGGATTTAGCGAATTACAAAATTGATGCAGATTATTTGCCCCACCTGTTGCAGCCGTAAATCCCCAATACACATTTGGATTTCCTCCAAATAAGTTGTTTATGATGTCTCCGGTGTAGGTTAATCGTAGAACCCCATCGAAATAGACATTCATGGTCATTGCAACTGGGTCCCAAACAATATGTAATTCGTGCCAAGCGCAATCTTCCACATTGGCAGATGTGGCACTAGTTTGAACGGGACCTGCCAATGAATTTCCTCCGCCATGGGTAACCACGCCATTTGTTTGCATTGAGATATGATCAAACCCCGGGTCGGTTGCATTTACGTACGTGTCTAACTCAATGGCCAAGCTTGGGTTTATGCCCTGATAGCCGATGCCGCCACCAGAACTTCCCGCGTTTACGCTCAGTGGCTGAAGCACAAATGCTAGCCCGTCAGCGCCACCATCATTACAACCAAGAAATACGTCAAATGTGAAATCGAAAGGGTTGCTTAAATCGAACAAGTTTACATTCCAAACCGAGCCATTTTGACCATTGTTGGCTGATGTAAGACGCCAGCAATTGCAAGCCGTTTGAGCAGCGTTTCCATTAATCTGATACTGTGCCTGAGATTCCGAGTTCGCCAAAACAACAACTGCCACTAACAACCCGATAATTCGTGCCATTGCTTTTGTTGAGCCAAAATTTTGGAAAAAGGTCTTCAACGTATATAGAGAGACTTGGTGGTTAGGGTTGGGTAATAAGACAGATTTGATGCTACAAGGTTGCCATTATTCGCCAATAGGACCGCAGATTTTTCACCTCGATTCATAATACGAGCGATTATTACGTTTCAATGGACAGTAATAATTCCTATAGCATTGATAATCAGCATTATAAATAATGAAATTGGAGTTCTTTGTCTGTAGGTCAAATATCTAAATCTTGACATTTCCACTTAGTATAACTTATACCTTTGCGCCCCTATAAAGAGGACTATGAAAAGAATACTCCAAATAACCGCAGCTACATTCCTTATGCTAATAAGTATTGGAGCTGTTGGCCAAACAGGCAAGGTTAAAGGGTTCGTTTATGATAAAGAGGATGGGGAGCCGGTTCTATTTACCAACGTATCTCTTAAAGGTACGACCCTTGGCGCTGCAACAGATGTAAACG
>CALCGD010000231.1 GCA_937900875.1 uncultured Flavobacteriales bacterium | reverse complement strand
TCGGTGAATTTTGGCTTCATCATCACTTCTTCAAGAAGCGCCAATGTTGCGTCAATGTTCTTAGTTAATGAACTCACGTTCACTACAATTTCCTCGTTTCCAGAATACACATTGATAGAGCTTCCTAATTTTTCAAGCTCACCAGAAAGTTCTTCGGTAGAATAGCTTTCAGTAGTTCCTGCCATCATAGCACCAAATAATTCGGCAATACCCGCCTTTGCTGGGTCTTCGTATCTATGTCCTGCCTTGATTCCAATTCTTAGGTAAACCTTCGGAATTTCATCATTCTTAGCACCAATTACTTTAAGTCCATTATCGAAACTTGCTGTCCAAGAATCTGGAACTTTGATTACTGGGCTTGGGCCTGATGCAGGCTTTACACTTCGGTCAAATCCGTCTTGCTCTTTTGTTGGCTTCACGTAAGCAAGACCTTCGTACTGAGCCATATTTGCTTCAAGTGTAGTGTCTCTTACATATACGAAGTTGTCTGCTTTAGCAACCAATTCTGGTTGTCCTTTAGGATAAACGCTAAGAATTACAGCCTTCTGGTCTTTAACGTAAGTGTTGTAAACGCGCATTACGTCTTCAACGGTAACATCTAAATAACGCTGAATATCAGTACCTGCGTAGTTAGGGTTATTCATTACGTATTGGTATCGGGCAAGTGTAGATGCCTTACCAGCAACAGTTTCTAAGCTGCTAATTGTTTGGCTTTCCATGGTTGATTTGAATCGTTTCAAATCATCTTCGTTTACGCCACGCTCTTCAAACTCTTTAAGTGTAGCGCGAATTCCTTCTTCCATTTCTACCAATGTTTTTCCCGGATAAGGAAGAACAGTTAATTGAAACTGACCACCCAATTCTTGGCAAGGATGAGAAACAGACGCTTGAATGGCTACTTGGCTTTTTTGAAAGTTCTTGTAGAAAAGAGAGTTTTCACTCCCACCAAGAATGTCAGAAAGTACATCTAAAGGAGCCTCATCAGCATGGTAATTAGGCACTGTAGCGTATGAGAATTGAAGCAATGGGAAACGGATATTATCTCCGTAAGAGATGTATCTGTCTTCGTCAAGTGTTACAGCCTCAGGAGATTGATTTTCTACTTCTGCTCCGCGAGGTATGGTGCCGTAATACTTCTTTACCAATGCCAATACTTCAGATGGATCAACATCTCCAGCAACAGTAAGTGCTGCGTTGTTTGGTCCGTACCATCTTAAGAAAAACCGCTTTAAATCATCAACATTTGCGTTGTCTAAATCTTCTAAATAACCAATGGTTGGGAAGTTATAAGGATGTGTTTGTGGGTATTGGGCTTGCATTACTTTTTCGCCAACCAATCCGTACGGACGGTTATCGTAGCTCTGACCACGTTCGTTTTTCACAGTAGCACGTTGTACTTCAAACTTTTCTTGAGTTACAGCATCCAACAAGAATCCCATTCTATCAGCTTCTAACCAAAGGGCTCTTTCAAGCTGGTTGCTAGGAAGTGTTTCGAAATAGTTCGTTCTGTCTTTATTGGTAGTACCGTTTAGTGTACCTCCAGACTCAGAAACAGTTTTAAAATGCTCTTCATCGGCAACGTTATCCGAGCCTTGAAACATCATGTGCTCAAAGAAATGAGCAAATCCTGAACGGAAAGGCTCTTCGCGAGCAGAACCTACGTGATAAGTTACATCAACATGAACGATTGGGTCTGAATGATCTTCGTGAATAATAATCTGTAGGCCGTTATCTAAAACATACTTTTCGTAAGGAATAGAAAGTCCAGATTCGGCCTTTTCTACTTTTTCAACAAGTTTAACTCCTTCAGGAAGTTTGGTGTCATTGCTACCTTGATTACAGGCTGCAAGAAGGGAAATGGTCGCAATAGCGAATAATAAACGCTTCATGTTTTTTGGTTTTGAGAGCGGCAAATATAGAAAACACCTTAGCGGAGAGTCCTAAGGGTGTTGTAATATGTGTTAAAAACAGAACGGGCGACTAATTGGCCGCCCGTTTCAATAAGGTTTAATTAGATTATTTGAATGCTTTCTTAAGCACTTTAGCGTAGAAACTCTTCGCCATTTTCTCAAAAGATTCACCTAGACGCTTTTCGAAGGTCATTCCTTCAATA
>CALCGD010000230.1 GCA_937900875.1 uncultured Flavobacteriales bacterium | reverse complement strand
TCAATGTAAGTTGCCAATATCATCCAAGGAATAGCTATGCCGTAGAAGCCCGAGAAAAACGCTGTCGAATTGGCTTTTCCTAAGAGTGCTTCGACCGCTAAAGCGATAATTACCGCAGTCCACCATGGTAAGAAAAACTGTGATAAGGCGCTCAATGCGGCAATCAATAAAATTCGGATAACTAGGTTCATTTAGCAGCCGATTTAAAGGATTGTACTAGCCAGCCTTCGCCTAAGGAATCTGTATTTTGAAGAAAATTCAGCCGGTAATAAGCGCCTTCTGACCAACTTTTGAGTGACGAGAGATAGTTTGGGCTTCCGGGATTTCCAGATTGACCTCCGGGTAAAACTCCCCATCCTACAGGTCCGTCTTCATGCATTTCTACCACCATTCTCCAAGATGGGCCGTGCGTACTAGTTGTAGCATTAGGAGCGTTTTCGCTTCCGCCAACAAATAACTTGGGCGAACTAAACGCATCCAATCGCATGAGGTGTTTCACTGTTGTACCCCGATAGTGCCCCCAATGTGGACGATTAAACTTGTATTTAATTATGTCGCTGAATTTCATCGAAGTCCAATAAAACGCATCATTAACCACATCTCGTGCTGTTTCTGTTTTATTATTGGTGGAATGATGGTCAAACACGATATGATTAGGTTCATTTTGAAGCAAGTTAATGGTAACCTTAGCCATCGGATAAATAAATCGAGGATCGGTCATGTCCACTTTTGCCTTCCCATTTTTCATGAGCTCTTCCCAAGAATATCTGTAGTACATGTCTTGGTCCCAATCTTGTCGGTTAAACTCATCCCACAAAATGTTGTTCAACTCATCCCACCAAATTTCAAACACGGTTGGGGCAATAATTCCTTTATCGTTGCTGTAATTCCAACTAAGCAACTCATTTAATGCAAGCGTATCGGTTTCTGGATTATGGAAATTGGAAGTGTCTAAAAGTGCTAACATAAGAGGAAGCGCTTCTTCTGCCAACATATTATAATTAGACAATTGAAGATTTTGCATGTCTTCAACAGTAACGCTGCTATCGGACCTCAAATACCGGTTTATGGTCCGATTCCTAAATTCCTCAAAAACCCCCGAATAGTAGTAGGGATAAGAGGAATCTGTTGGAGGTTGATTGGCCGAGCTCACAAACCCACGTTCAGGGTTTATCATGTGTGGATTTTCATCTTGAGGGATGAATTTTTCGGTAGCATGAGCGGCATCCGATCCGTCTAAAATAAATCTGCCATAATTCTTAGGCTTCACCTTAAATTTTCCTTGCTGCCAAATGGCGATGTTATTTCGAACATCAGCGAAAACAAAGTTTTGTCCAGGGCAGTGGTATGTGGATAAAGCGTTTTTATAATCTGCTAAGTTTTTAGCTCGATTTAGCTTGTAGAAGCTCAATAGTTCATTGGATGGATCATGTGCTAGCCAACGCAGTGCAAGATGTTGGTTTTGGCTTTTATCAGAATACGAAATTGGGCCAAGTACGGTGTAAAGCACTGTATCGTAAACAGTTTTAGCACCTCTTACCTTAATCTCTTCAATTCGCTTTTCAGCAGTAAGAATTTGATCTCCAAATCGATACGTTCCTTGCTTTGCATCAACCATTTCCATGGCGTAATAGTCTTTAACGTCTCTACCTGCATTAGTAACTCCCCAAGCAATACTATCGTTAAATCCTATCGTAATTCCGGGTGCACCGGGAAGTGAAACTCCATAACAATTGACATCACTGCTGTGTAATTGAATCTCGTACCATATGGATGGCAACGAAAGTTTTAAATGAGGATCGTTACATAAAATGGCCGCGCCACTTTCGGTTCTATCTCCAGACACTGCCCAGTTGTTGCTGCCCACAAAATGCGGCTGAATTTCTCCTTTACTCCAACTACCTCGATTAAACGCTGTCGTATTGTCCTCAGTTTTAAAGGTAGTGTCCACTGCAAAGCCAGGTACAATTGGATTCGTTAGATAATTTTGATCAGGGAATAACTTGTTGAACAAATCGTCACCAAGCAATTTCAATGCTTCTGTATTGGGTCTATCTCTCTCTGTACCAGTGAGCATTTTAGCCATGTATTTTAATAAAAGAGAAGACTTTAGAGGGGTCCATTCTTCAGGGCTATAATCCAAAAGCTTGTACTCGAGAGGATAATCGTCTTTTCGCAAATGCGAAATATAATAGTTGACACCGGCTGAGTATGCTTCTAAAACTTGCCTACTTGTTGTGTCTTCTGGAATGTACTCTAGGGATTTTTCAGCAGCCCAACTCATTCCAATCCTGCGTTGTTCCAAGTCAAACTCTAATGCCTTATCTCCAATTATTTCAGACAATCTACCGGCAGCAGCATGTGTCTGAAATTCCATTTGCCACAATCTATCTTTGGCGGTTAGATAGCCTTGAAGAAAATATAGGTCGTGTAAATTGTCTGAAAAGATGTGTGGCACTCCTCGGTCGTCAAACACAACTTCAGATTCTGAATTAAGAAACTCAATTTCAGAAATCAACCCATTGGCGTTTGCGCCTAATTCAGCATTTTTCCAAAAACCATGATACGGGTCAATGAATCTAAGAACGGGCGGTAACTGTCCAATTTTAGTATTACCTAAATACATTACCAAGCTGGTAAGTATCACTCCAAATATGGCTTTTAGAACTTTCATTTAACACCCCAAAATTATCAATAAGCAATCTTAAATACTTGATGCCGAATCAAAAGGGAACGAAAGTTGTAATTCGGCAAGACTCAATTGTAACTAATATGAACAAGTACACGTACCTAGAAACTCAAAAGAAGCATGTGCCAACCATGAATAAATTTTCGAACAAAGTAGCGCTCTTTGTTATTAACGTCTTGATATTTTCACTTCTTGCTGAATTCGAAAGCAAGGCGCAGCCTATTCCTCCAGCAGATAGCAACATTCCTTTTTTAGTAACATTTGGAAAGGACGCAAGTCAGAAGTATGGCGATGACGATTTCTCGCAAGTCTTCTTTCTTTCTATTCCAGCTAATGAAACTGACCCGTTTTACATCCGAGTTTTTGACCCAGATGTAGGAGGGAAATACGATGAGATTTACGGTGGGATAGACACAAAATGTAAGTTTAGTATTTATGGAGGAAAAGGTGCTTGGTCTGATCCAGACGCGCAACTTACCGACCCAACAGGAAATTACAAAGCAGGTACTCTTCTAGATTCAAGAACCTTTTCAGAATCTGAAAAATACGATAACAGTTGGTACAGCTTTGGGCCTCTCGATCCTAAGGAAGGAGAGTTTATTGAAGAATTTAATGGCTATGTTTTTAAGATTGTAGCCGAGGGAATATCTGGTGATGACGGAAACCTTTATAACTACTTTTTTAGCCGAGGTCCAAACGTTAACATTTCAATTGAAGGAGCAAACGCATTTGGTTATGAATGGACCTTTAGAATGCCAGCAGAACGTAATGCTGTCTGCCACCTATACCCTTATATAACTGACGATGTTGTTTCAATTCAGCAATTCAATTTTGACTGGGATGATGACGGAATAATCAAGATTGTTTCGTACGAAAAAAAGGGTGAATGGGTTGAAATGAGCAATGAAGCAAACTGGAAAAGTAGTACGCATCAAATCCTTGAAACAGAGCGAAATTCCTCCTTAGACATTCAGTTTATCAAAACTCGAGAAAAGGCTAAGGAAAACAACAATATTTGCTTTAGTTTCAAAAACCAATTTGGAGAATTTATGCGTTTTTACACCATTCCTATTGGAGGAGTACAGAGGTTTAAATACAGCCTTGGAGTATTAGACAACGCTAGAGAAGGAGAAAGATATAAGAAAGACAAGGTATTTGTGAAGTGATAATTCGCCAAACATACCAGTTCATTACAAGGGTGCTCATTGCAGCACCTTTGCTTTTTTGCATGTTGCAGAGTGCAAGTGCGCAAAAGAATTTCACTATCCGTCATTTTGATGAATCGAATGGCTTGTCGAGCAATTTTGCCGAGGCAATTACACAAGGTTCAACTGGGCACTTAATAGTTGCCAATAAAGGAGGAATTGACAGATTTGATGGTAAATATTTCCAGCATTATCCGCTAGGTCAGGACACATCAGAATTGGGATATATCACGTCAATTTATCGTTCAGACAATGAAATTTGGTTTGGAAAATTCAATGGTAACATTGGCTGCTTAACAGATTCCATCTCCCATATAAACACGGGCATAATAGGTCAAGTAAAACATATTTACAAAGATCCTAAGGATGGAATTTGGGCTTTTTCCAGATCAGGAATGGTTTTTTGGGCAAATGGCTCCGATACCAGTCGATACGACATGGCGGAAAGGGATATGCTTATTAATGCAGTAATTCCG
The DNA here is from genome assembly GCA_937900875.1 of uncultured Flavobacteriales bacterium. Taxonomy (GTDB): domain Bacteria; phylum Bacteroidota; class Bacteroidia; order UBA10329; family UBA10329; genus UBA10329. The sequence continues at coordinate 27,425 of CALCGD010000230.1, read as the reverse complement.
TACAAGCACAAAGAATTTATTATCGGAAGTAACGATGGACTATGGCTAATTCGGTTTGAAAACGGCACGGACTTTCAGGTTTTAAGACAAGTAGAGGGGCTACCCGAAATAAAAATTACTTCATTAAAATATGATTCAAGTAAGGATATGTTGTGGGTTGGAACGGAAGATGCCGGACTCCACACCGTAAAATCACCTTTCACCAAAGCTCAAGAAGTAACCGAGTTTAAAATGAACTCTGGAAAAGGCATTAATGATGTACAAACCATATTTACGGATCATCTTGGGCGTGTTTGGCTTGGCACCTTTGGCAATGGATTAATAAGAGTTGAATTCTATGGAGATTCGAAAGAAAAGTTCATCACACAACAATTTGAACAATTAGTTGACCAAGAGCAACTGATTCGTGACATTTATGAGGATGACGAACACAACATTTGGATTGCCACGTTTGGCGGGGGCCTAGTTCAAATTGTGGAAAATGTTTTCCATCAACCATTTGATGAAAACTGGCTAAAACAGCAATCTATCACCCAATTGTTTAGAGACTCTAAGGGAAATGTTTGGCTAGGGATTGACAAGGGAATTTTCAAAACCTCTGAATATTCAGAAAATTCAAAGTTTGAATATTACCACATTGGCGGCCACCAAGTTTCGGCCATTTCGGAAGATGAAACAGGTAAAATTTGGGTTGGTACAGCTAGCTCAGGACTCTTCTATTTAAGCCCGGGTGGCAAAATTTTCACCCCTATCTCAATCAACAAGGGGAATTTAGCAGATGCAATTAATAGCCTTTTAACTACAGAAGATGGCATTTACGCATCAACCAAGGCAGGCCTTCTTAAATTTTCAAAAACCGGAACATTAAAGAAGCACCTTACTACCATAGATGGCCTCCCCCACAACAACGTTAAGTTCTGTTTTCAAGATTCAGTAGGAAGATTATGGATAGCCTCTCAAGGAAATAGAGTCTCCTATTTATGGAAAGATCAAATCAAGTTTATCGGAAGCAAAGCAGGAGAGTCTATTGTTGATGTTAATCATATTCTAGAAGATAGAATGGGTAGATTATGGTTCGCGTCCTTAGGACAGGGAATCTATGTCTTAGATGACGGAACAGCACATTCAATAAGTACAGAAAACGGATTACCATCAGACTATTGTTACCAAATGGTACTAGACAATGATGGAAATACTTGGGTGAGTCATCAAAAATCGATTACCCAATTAACGCCTGAATTAAAAATTAAAAGAGTAGTTACCAGAGAAGAACTAGCTCCTACGGAAAACAGCATGGTTTCATTCCTGTTCAAGGACAATGAAGGGAATATTTGGATTACCTCCACCCACAATGTTGTTAAGTTCAATCCTGCGATAGATAAATCGAGTAAAATAGCTCCTCAACTTTCCATTGGGTCAATGAAACTGTTTGGCAAAAACCAAGCTATTAACAGCCAAATGAAACTGCCGTATAAGAAATATGACGTTGAATTTCAACTGGCTGGCATATCTCTGCGTAACCCAGAAAACATAAAATACCGCTATCAACTAGAAGGTTTATCTGACGCTTGGTTAGAGCTTGAGGGTACAGACAAGATTAAAACAACTTTAGCTCAAGGGAATTACAAGCTTAGTGTTTTGGCCTCTAAAAATGGTGGCGATTGGACGCCAGAACCAGCTACTTTGAGCTTCACAATCGCCAAACCATATTGGTTTACTTGGTATTTCTGGATGCTTATTCTGGTTTTCTTGACTTCGGGGATTGTTCTTTTTGTTCGATATAGAACTTATAGACTAATAAGAGACAAGGCTGCGCTGGAACAAATTGTATCTGAACGAACGGTTGAAATCCAAGAGCAGAAATCCGAAATTGAGAGAAGTAGAGATGAAATAGCCAAATACGCCAAGGATATTACCGACAGTATTAAGTACGCCAAGCGTATTCAAAAAGCCATCTTTCCACCTTGGAAACTTATTCAGAAAATCCTTCCTGATTCATTTGTATTCTTTCAGTCTAAAGATCTTGTAAGTGGCGACTTTTACTTTGCCGAAAAAGTAGGTTCTAAAATTATTTTCTGCGCTGTAGACTGCACTGGTCATGGTGTACCTGGCGGATTTATGTCTATTGTGGCCAACAATCTTTTGAAGCAAGCAATTAAGCAAGAAGGCCTTACCAAGCCTTCAGAAATTCTGGAATACCTAAACTTTGGTGTTACAAATACCCTACACCAGACTTACGAAGAGTCTTCTGTAAAGGATGGTATGGATATTGCCTTATGCTGTTGGGATCAAGAAAAAAACACATTAGAATATGCTGGTGCATACAACCCCTTATTCATATTTAGAGATGGTAAACTCATGGAATACAAAGCCAATAGATTTCCTGTTGGAACCTTTGTTGGAGAAGAAATTAGAGAATTTACCAACCATGAAATCCAAATTGAAAAAGATGATATGGTTTACGTTTTCTCTGATGGTTTTGCCGATCAATTTGGAGGACCAAGCGGAAAGAAATTTATGGTAAGTAGGTTTAGAAACATGCTACTTCAAATACATACCAAACCAGTTGATGAACAACAATCTCTTGTTGAAAAACAGTTAAACAAGTGGAAAGGAAACCTAGAACAGATAGACGACATTGTAGTCATAGGAATACGAATTTCTTAGCAACCATATTAGATGAACTCCGTACAACAAAACAATTATTTCCCTACTAACTCAGTGATGAAATCAATTTTACTCATTCTGGCCTTATCTATAGGTAACCTGGTAAATGCGCAAGACGCTGCCTCTTTTTTCAAAACTGCCATTGGTAAAGCACAAGCAGGAGATATGCCTGGAGCAATAGCGGATTTTGATAACGCAATTAAACTTGACCCTTCCTATACAGATGCATACTATTGGCGCGGAGTAGCTAAAGCAGCCGTAGGAAATGTGAATGCAGCTTTAGCAGATTTTGAAAAAACTACGAGTTTAGACCCAGGTCATGCAGATGCTTATCTAACCGCTGGCAACCTATATAATCAAGAAGGAAACCCAAAAGCTGCATTGGCCAACTTAAATCCCGCAGTAAAACTTTTACCGAATAACATGGATGCTTTGCTTAATCGCGGAAAAGCCCAAACCAATCTTGGAATGCATGAAGCAGCTATAAAAGATTACACAACTGTTCTTGCAGCCGACAGAGGGAGTTATGACGCGTACATAAACAGAGGTGTTTCATATCGACAATTACAAAACTTTGACAAAGCAATAGAAGATTTCACCTCTGCAATAAACCGAGATAAAATGAATCCTGATGGATACATTAACCGTGGAATTGTTTACCGAATGAAAGAAGATTTTGAATACGCGATTGCTGATTACACCCAAGCAATTGTGGTGGACCCAAATAGTTCTGATGCATTTTACAACCGCGGTATTGCATATTCAAAACGCGACCAACATCAAGATGCTATCCGAGATTTTTCAAAAGCGATTTCTATCAATCCTAAGGATGCTGACTCGTACATGAATCGGGGGATAGAAAAAGTAATAATTGGGAAGAAGGAAGATGGTTGTGCAGATATTGTACAAGCTTCAAACTTGGGTCTGGCTTTAGCAATTGAACAACGAAATAAGTTCTGTGGGTTTTAAATCTGCTATTTGTTGACTTGTAAACGAATAGATTTTTGACCACCCTCCCACTCTATTCTAAATAAGTACAAGCCTGTACTTATTCCTTGCAAATCGAGAATAAAAGAATCAGAATTCACTATTCCCGCTTTAACCAGGTTTCCAGCTGTGTTAAGCACAGTGTATTTAGCCTTTAGATTTGCACCAAATGTCATCATAAACCTTCCTTCCGAAGGGTTTGGATATACCGATACCGTTAAATCAGATTCCGCAATTCCTGTTAATTCTTCAACCACTTTAAACTTCCAATAACCAGTTGGTGCAGGCATAGGGCGTACTTGTTGTTTACCTGAATTAGCTTGAGCGTGGATGTAATAAAACACCTTTTCTCCAGCCGCCTGATAAGGTATTGAACCAGTCCAAGTATTTTCTTGAGGGTTTGATAACGCCATAACCGAACTTGTATACCCAACAGCTGTATCTGTTGTCCAATACAAAGTAGCGTTAGAAATTCCATCAGCATGTTGCACAAGCGCATTCACCTCATAATCTGTTGTTACGTATTGCGTATCATCTAATGGTTGATGTGAAATCAACAACGGATTATCCGAACTCACTGCTTTTGTAATGCAATGAATGGCACCAGAAGCTGTAATGATTTCGTTGCAATCAATTCCAATCACTTTGTAGCCAGGCAACGCTTCCCTGTAGATTCTTAAAGCAGCAGTGTCCCATTGTGTTTCATAAATAGGAACCAAAACTGTATTGTTCACAAACACGGAATTGGTGTATGTTCGGTAATCGCCATTTGTGTTCGGGTACTGACCTCCTTCTGGCGGCATAGGAACTCTAATAATCTTGTATTGTGTACCAAACACAGAATTAAAATTATTCAGAACGTAATTCAAATTAGACTCAATTTGAGGGCCATCCGCAACTCCAGTAGGATACTCGCCAATTAGTAGGGTTTCTTCATCCAACAGCTTCATATGCATATCAATGTGGTGTATTCCATCATACGGCAGCGTTGGCATTTTAATGTAACGCTCAATTCCCATAAAGTCTGCCATTATTCCATCTACTGCAGCTTCAGAATGATTTGATATTCCGAAAGAGTTTGTTGCATCATTTTCTTCCAAAATAAGTTCAGAAGCGAAGGCGGTTCCAAAGCCATCAACCATAAAATTTCCTCCAGTATTAACTAAATCGTATGGAACTTCTAAAGTTTGGTAAAGAGGAATATCGAGCATGGTAGCCAACGCCTCAGGAAGCACATCATCCAACGGCCGTGGGCGGTTATAAATCCAATCAACCCAAAGCAATGAATCTACATCGTTGGTGTATACGTTCCATTGACCGTAATCTCTAAACCATATGCTATTCGATGGTTCTACAACAAACTGAATATTGTCAAGACTGATGTTGTAATTCGCTAAATCTGCTTGAATATTATCTACATAACTCTGATTGGTTACCACATAGACTGGCACTTCTTCTTTCGCATGCTTAACAATACCCCGAAGAGTTGTTGCGGCAAACGAACCATTCCATCTTACGCACAATCCATCAATTTCTTCCCACTCTGCAGGTGTTCTAACTTCCGAAACAGGCGGACTTGTGAAGCCTGTAGCCATTGGTGGCACGTACTCCATTAAGCGTTCCTCTTGGGTAAGGCCAATTGGTAGGGTTTGTGCTAATGCAGATTGGCTTGTGCTAAAAAAGACCGCCAGCAGTAAGGGTAAAATGTTTCTCATGAATTCTATTGATCGAAATCAAATTTAGAAAGCTAAAGCCATCTATCTGTCATGCAACAGCTATTTTCGCGCTCAATGAAAACGTTGCTGCCAATTGGCTACTTCCCTCCCATCAGCTATTTCGCGTACTTGCTGCGTGACGAAATAACGATAGAAACCAAGGAACATTTTGTAAAACAATCAATAAGAAGTAGGTGTACGGTACTTGGTGCCAACGGCCCTCTCAATCTATTAGTGCCTAGGGCTAAATCAGATGTGAGAAAAACAATTGAAGATACCTTGATTCACGATGAAACAGATTGGAAAACGCTGCATTGGCGTTCGCTAGAATCAGCTTATCGTAAATCGCCCTACTTCGAATACTATGAAGACGATATGAAGCCGTTTTTCGAACAGCCTCATACCCACCATCTTAAAGTCGGCATAGATTCAATTCAGTTGGTTTTAGGATTGTTGAACTTGGAGTTTAAACCTGAGCACACCACTTCCTACCTATCTGATTTTCCCGGATTAGATCTCCGTAAAACTTGGAACAAAATTGATTATTTGAACCAAAATCCAATTCAATCTTTCCCAGAATACATTCAAGTTTTCAGCGATAGATTTAAATTTGAACAAGATTTAAGTATTCTTGATTTACTCTTTTGCTTAGGCCCTAGAAGCATCGCTTATTTAAAGGGTCTTGAGTTAACTAAATGAGTTTTACAATTCCATTTGTTGACTTTGGGGGAACCGGAGAAGTCATTCATTTGGCCCATGCGAATGGATTTCCGCCAGAAACTTACCATCAGCTCGCACAGCACCTAGCTTCAAATAATCAAGTAATTGGAATGTTTGCTCGACCGCTTTGGCAAAAATCAGACTATAATTCATTAAAATCTTGGAACGTAGCAGCTGATGACCTAATTCGGTTTTTAGATGAAAATGGACATTCTCAAATAATTGGAATTGGTCATTCTTTCGGAGCAATTTGCACAATTATTGCTGCTAATAAACGTCCGGATTTGTTCAAAAAATTGGTGCTGATTGAACCTGTTATTTTGCCAAAGTGGTTTTACTTCGTTTCATCTAGCCTACCTCAATTCTTCTTAAAACAAATTAATCCAGTTGCAAAAAAAACATTGGTTAGAACAGAGAAATGGTCTACTAGAGAGGCTGCGTTTCACCAATTCAGGCACAAAAGAGTATTTCAAAATATGACGGATCAGTCATTGTGGGATTATGTTAATTCAGTTACGAGTTTATCAGTTGATGGAATATTTGAACTTAATTTCAGTAAGGAGTGGGAAGCTCAAATTTACCTAACGGTGTCAAACCCATGGAAAGAGCTTGAAAATTTGGCTCATCCATTTATCGCAATAAGAGGTAAAACTTCTGACACAATTCGTCCTAAAGTTTGGAACAAATGGAAATTGACGAACAAACATGGCAGCCTAATTGAAATTCCTCAATCTGGCCATCTAGTACCTCTGGAAAAACCAGATGTTTTAGCCAAGATTATTCAGGAGTTTATCGCGCCTAATTAGCCCCAATCTCTTCTTCAGCCTTGCCTATATTTGGCAACCCAAAAAATAGACAGATGGATTTGGAATTCAATCGAAACGAAGATGTGATGAAACAGTTAATCTCCAAAATGGAGAATAAGCTGGAGAAAATATATCTGGGAGGCGGACAAAAGAGAATTGACAAGGAACATGCCAAGGGTAAAATGACCGCACGCGAGAGGGTTGCGTCTCTTATTGATCCTGGTACAGAAACAATTGAAATGGGTGCCTTTGCTGGCTCTGATATGTATGAAGAGCACGGTGGATGCCCAGGTGGCGGTGTTGTGGTTGTAATAGGATATGTATCTGGAAGACAATGCCTTATAGTAGCCAATGACGCCACAGTGAAAGCTGGAGCATGGTTTCCAATTACTGGCAAAAAGAACCTTCGAGCGCAGGAGATTGCTATGGAAAATCGCTTGCCAATTATCTATTTGGTTGATAGTGCTGGAGTTTTTCTTCCTATGCAAAATGAAATTTTTGCTGACAAAGAACATTTTGGACGAATATTTCGGAATAACGCAAAAATGAGCAGCATGGGAATTCCTCAATTGTCTGCCATTATGGGAAGTTGTGTTGCGGGTGGAGCGTACTTACCTATTATGAGCGATGAGGCTTTAATTGTGAACAAAACAGGCACCATATTCCTTGCGGGTTCGTACTTGGTAAAAGCTGCCATAGGCGAAAACATTGATAATGAAACCCTTGGCGGAGCAGATACGCATTGCGATATTTCTGGAGTTACGGACTACAAGGCGAAGGATGATGCTGACGCACTAAAAACCATCCGAAGTTTAGTTGATAAACTAGGAACGTTTGAAAAGGCTGGTTTCAGCAGAATTGAACCAAAATCTCCGAAGAAAAAGGCAGAAGAAATCATTGGCATCCTTCCAGAGTTACGAACGAAGGAATATGACATGAGAGAGATTATTGGCCGTTTGGTTGATGAATCTAAAATTGATGAGTACAAGAAAGATTACGGAAAAACCATTTTAACTTGCTATGCTAGGATTGATGGTTGGGCGGTTGGCATTGTGGCCAATCAACGAAAAATTGTAAAAAGCGCCAAAGGAGAAATGCAGTTTGGGGGCGTGATTTATTCTGATAGTGCCGATAAAGCGGCTCGATTTATTATGAACTGTAATCAGAAAAAAATTCCGCTCGTTTTTCTTCATGATGTGACGGGTTTTATGGTTGGCTCTCGGTCTGAACATGGCGGAATTATTAAGGACGGAGCGAAAATGGTTAGCGCAGTTTCTAACAGTACAGTGCCCAAGTTTACCGTTGTAATTGGAAACAGCTATGGTGCTGGAAACTATGCAATGTGTGGTAAAGCTTACGATCCAAGATTAATTGTGGCTTGGCCAACGGCCAACATTGCCGTTATGGGCGGAGCACAAGCCGCAAAAGTGCTTCTTCAAATTCAGAAGAGTACGCTAAAATCTAAAGGAGAAGAAATCACGCCTGAGGCCGAAAATGAACTTCTAGATAGGATTACTCAAAATTATTTAGATCAGACTTCGCCATATTATGCTGCATCACGTTTGTGGGTAGATGCCATTATTGATCCGCGCGATACACGAAAGTGGATAAGCATGGGAATTGAAGCAGCAGATAATGCTCCTGTTGAGAAATTTAATCCTGGCGTAATTCAAACCTAATTGAAGTACACTTCACTCCTATTCGCATTCTGTTTCAACTTGCAACTATGCGCAGCTCAGGATGTAATGAATTCAACTTCTTCTGATCTAACCGCTGACGCGGCAAATCAGCCACTTAAAATACTTTCTTACAACATTTATATGCTTCCGCCATTGGCGAAGTTTACCGGCAAGCAAAGAAGGGCAAAGCGTCTTGGAGACCTTCTTAAGGATTCCGATTTCGACATTATTGTTTTTCAAGAAGCATTTCATGGTGCTGCTCGAAGAAAGATTGCTCGAAGAATGAGAGGGAATTTTCCTTACATCTTAGGTCCGGCTAATAAACGTTGGTACTCATTAAAAACCAATAGCGGAATTTGGATGGTGAGTAAAATTCCTCTTACACAATTGGCAGAACTCGACTTTGAGTATTGTGAAGGAATAGATTGCTGGTCAAGAAAAGGTGCCCTTTTAGCTGAAGGCGATTTTCATGGTCAGAAATTTCAGATTCTAGGAACGCATTTAGAAGCTGGTGGTTCTCGAGAAATGAAGGTATCCCAATACATGGAATTGGACTCCCTATTCACGCAATTTAGGAGAGAAGGCGTTCCGCAAATTGCTGCAGGCGATTTCAATACCAAAAAATTTAAAGACACTACTTGGTACAACCAGCTTGTTAAAATTTTAGACATGGAAGATGGCCCGTTATTGAGCGAGCAACAATTCACCAGCGATAGATACATCAACGACATAAAAATTCATCGTGGCGACAAGAAGAAACAGGGAGTTATCGATTTCATCTTTTACGGTTCAAATGGTGCTTCAGCTCAAATAAATCGCTACGTGAGGATGCCCCAGTGGCAATGGTCTAAAAATCGAAAAGATTTGAGCGACCACTTTGCCGTGGAGGCTCAAATTAGATTCGAATAAGCGTTTAAGTCCGCACAATTCGAATGCATTTCTGAATCAATCCAGAACGGATTCTCAAAATGTAAACTCCCGCTTTTTCTGGCAAACTAATGCCCACATTTGGATTATAAACTCCCGTTCTCAACAACTTTCCTTCTACATTAAAAACATCCGTGGCAACTCTATTTACGCCCAAACCTTGAATCCAAACAATTCCGTTTGAAGGGTTTGGATAAAGTTGAATGTGTTGCCAATTCTGCATCTCGGTAATGCCATTTGGTATCACCAAATTTTCGACAACATTAGAGGCTACCAAAACCGGTGTGTGGTCGGCATTATTGAACATCGTTTCGAAGGTGTCAATTTGTGCAGTGCTTACTGAGAACATTTGTTGTACCCACTTTTTAGGAACAGACTGATAGTACAAACGTGATGTTGCGCGCAATGTATCAGAAGTGCCGTTTAAGGGTACATGAAAATGCACAATGTCTGATCCAGACCCCTCAAAACCATCGAAATTGAAGTCATTGTCAACCGATGCATTCCCAACTATAGCAGTCGTATCGTACGTAGAATGCAATGTGCTAAAGCCTCTAGGAACAAGTCGGTTATCTTTTAAATGTTCATAAGCTTGTTCTAGGATGGTAGTTACGTTTCCATCTATATCCCCCATCACCATTTCATAAATCTGAACCTGATTTGGATTCGTAATAGCATCATAATGCGGTTCAAATGATGAATTTTCCGCATCCAGCCCATGATTAGAATTCAAGACTCCAGAACTAAAAACCGTGTCATTATGATTATTGGTCACAATAAACTCTACATATGCACGCCTACTAGGATATCCTGAGGGGAACTTATGACCAGTAATGTTTTCCAAATGAAGGCTGAAATAAGCGGTATCATCACCTACTCCATCAAAACTCAGCTGCGATATGACCGACTTTTCCTGAAGATTTCTATACGTCCTCGCAATTGTGGAATCGAAATGAATTTCGTTTGCCCGAATATCCAATTGCTCTCTATAAGTCTTCATAATCTTGAGCATGAATGTGTTGCCTCCAACTAGTTCATGTTTGCCGTAGGGTGATCTACCTTGTAAGACTTGATAGTAAGACGCAATCACAACATCTTCTTCGACCCTAGGAACATGACACCCTTGACAGGTAATTCCGCCTGATTCTTGATTGTAATTAGAATTTAACCACTCATGATAAGTGGCTTGTTCTACAAATGTGGTACCTGTAAAGTTTCCTTGAAGATCAGTGCTGTTGGTGAGTAGTGTATGGCATCCAGCGCAAAATCCTGCCTTGGTTACATGCGCACTGTACTCGGGACTGACTCCAACGAATCCCTGCATTGGGCCCTGCAGCGGTTTTTCAAACGGTCCGTACTCCACCATTTCTGACGCATAATGTAAATCTCCAGAATGATTTACTCCCAATTGCTCGTCTGTTTGTTTATGACAGGCCATACAAGAAACTCCATCCTGTCCCATAGGGTCGCTTTCGAGGTCGCTTAGACCATATGGACCATATCCGTAAAAATGATTGCTGAATCTGCCCAGTGGCGCATGACAACTAGTACACTTATCCTCTAATGCGGACTGATGTTGTGGATTAACCGCGCTTTCATGACTCACTTTTGCCCTGAAAAATGGGTCTCTTGCTGAATTTGCCATCATCGTGGCCCTCCATGTAGTTACTGGGCTGATGTCATTTCCTTCTTCATCTACACTGGCATGACCTGTTTCATCGTAACCGTGACATCCATCGCAGTTTCCAGCGGCCATAAAATGATCATTGGTATCTAATGCGAAACCGAGATAGCTTTCTGTTGAATCTCGTAACTCAAACCTTTCACCTTCGGTGGCGAGAGAAAATTTGAACCCAACCACTGACATCAAGTAAATGGCGAGTATTATTCCGAATATGACAAGGGAAGCTTTACCGAATTTCATAATGTAAAGCTACCCGTTTTCACTCCTATTAATCTATCCTAAACAAATGGAAAAACACAAAAAAACCCGCTCAACTCGTGAGCGGGTTTGTTCAATTACAAACTAATTCCTGGTTAGCTTTTATCTGTCCTGCAATGCCATCGGCATTTGATTTGTGTGAGAGAAATCGTTCATAGATGGGTCAAAATAAATCCATGCTACTTCTTCAGGATTGTCGACATCACCCTTCATAAGGTCAATCTCGAACTCAAATTTTTGATCTTCGTATTTATAACCCTTCATTACCTCAGTATTAAGATTAATACGCTTATGAACACCTGTGTTAGAAGCTACATCTATTACATAGTCCTTGTCAAATTCCAATTCGAATTTGAAATTTCCGTTTCTAACAACCATTATCTGTTCTATCAGCTCAACGCTTTGCGATAGGTGATAATATCTGTAGATGGTTACTGAGCTCACTACGCTCTTGTCCTTTTTGTCGCAGAGGAGGCTACCTTTTACCGATAGGTTTCCATAATCTTGAGCAATGGCAGGCATGAATGACATCAGCATTAATGCGAGTAGTGTGTTGGTTAGTGCTTTCATAATTCGGGGAATTTGTGTGACTTGTAATGGTTAACGCCCTTTATTAATTGTCGTTCGGTTTTCTCGGTTAACGACCACAATCTTGGATAAACAACCCGATTTCAACGATTTACGACACGGGGCTTATCAATCTAACTACAAGTCTATCTTTGCGCAATTAAATTTTTCAGCACAAAGCATGATTACAATTACTCTACCAGACGGAGCACAAAAACAATATGAAAGTGGTGTAACGCCAATGGATGTTGCCATGGGCATAAGTGAGGGATTGGCGCGAAACGTAATTTCTGCCAGCGTAAACGGAACAAAAGTAGAGACGGTAACGCCTATTACTGAGGATGCCAAGCTGGTTCTCTACACGTGGAATGATAAGGCTGGAAAGGAAACTTTTTGGCATTCCTCCGCCCACGTTTTAGCACAAACGTTAGAACATCTTTACCCGGGAATCAAGCTCAGCATTGGACCTGCCATAGAAAATGGTTTTTACTATGACGTTGATCTGGGAGATGACAGGTCAATTAGCGATGCCGATTTCCCGAAAATTGAACAGCAGTTCATGGAATTTGCTCGGCAAAAAGTAGAGTTCAAAATCAAATCTGTTTCAAAAGCAGATGCCTTGAAACTCTATTCTGATGCTGGAAATGAATACAAGGTTGAACTAATCGAGAATTTGATAGATGGCGACATTACATTCTGCGACCACTCCAATTTCACGGATTTGTGTCGTGGTGGTCATCTGCCAAACACAAGCTTTATAAAAGCCGTAAAAATTATGAATGTGGCTGGCGCCTACTGGCGTGGAGATGAAAACAACAAGCAGCTAACTAGGGTTTATGGAATCTCTTTCCCGAAAGATAAAGAGCTGAAGGAGTATTTGGTGATGCTTGAAGAAGCAAAAAAACGTGATCACCGAAAGCTTGGAAGAGAATTGGAACTTTTCACTTTCTCTCAAAGAGTTGGTCAAGGCTTACCTCTTTGGTTGCCGAAAGGAGCCGACCTCAGAAAGCGTCTGGAGAATTTTCTTCAGAAACAACAAGTTGAGGCAGGCTATGAAATGGTAATAACGCCTCATATTGGTTCAAAAGAATTGTATGTCACTTCTGGTCATTACGCTAAATATGGCAAAGACAGTTTTCAACCAATAAACACACCTGCCGAAGGAGAAGAATTTCTTCTCAAGCCGATGAATTGTCCACATCACTGCGAGATTTATAAGTTCAAACCAAAGTCATACAAAGACCTTCCTGTAAGGTTGGCAGAATTCGGTACTGTTTACCGATACGAACAAAGCGGTGAACTTCATGGGCTAACACGAGTTAGAGGTTTTACTCAAGATGATGCACACATTTTCTGCAGACCAGATCAAGTTAAAGACGAATTTGTGAAGGTGGTTGACTTGGTTCTGTATGTTTTAAAGGCGCTTCATTTCGAAGAATTTACTGCGCAGATTTCACTTCGTGATCCAGAAAACAAGGAAAAATACATTGGTTCTGACGAGAATTGGGCAAAAGCAGAGGCTGCAATTATTGAGGCTGTTGCCGAACGAGATATAAAAACAGTAACCGAATACGGTGAGGCAGCTTTTTATGGTCCAAAATTGGACTTTATGGTGAAGGATGCTCTGGGCAGAAGTTGGCAGTTGGGAACGGTGCAAGTAGACTACAATCTTCCCGAGCGATTCGAGCTAGAATATGTCGGTTCTGACAACGCAAAACACACTCCTGTAATGATCCATCGCGCGCCTTTTGGCAGCATGGAGCGTTTTGTTGCTGTACTTTTAGAGCATTGCGCTGGCAAATTTCCGCTTTGGTTAACCCCAGATCAAGTTGCAATTCTCCCTGTTTCTGAGAAATATAATGACGAAGCAAAAAAGCTTTCACGTTTGCTTAAGAATTACGACCTTCGCGCCCTTGTTGACGAACGCAACGAAAAAGTAGGAAGGAAGATACGTGACACAGAATTATTGAAGATTCCTTACATGCTTATACTGGGAGAGCAAGAAGTTGCCTCAGGAAAGCTATCAGTAAGGAAACAAGGAGAGGGAGATTTAGGCACATTTAGCATTGAAGAATTTGCCAAAATCATACAGGATGAAATCACTGCCGACCTGAATGTAGATTAATTAGTAACTAAAGTATAGAGCACCATTAGAAGACCAGCAAGACCGAGGAGAGTCGTTAGACGCGAAGATCCCCATAAGATAAACGGTAAAATTGATGTCCCTGAAGTACGTTTAGTTGGGGAAGGAATTGAACCTGGGGTATATCCAATTCGTACAGCCTTGGAATTGGCGGATGAACAGGGACTGGACCTTGTAGAAATTTCTCCAAATGCTGCACCACCTGTGTGCAAAATTTTGGACTACAAAAAGTTCTTGTTTGAGCAGAAAAAGAAACAAAAGGAACTGAAATCTAAAGCAACAAAAATTGTTGTGAAGGAAATAAGATTCGGACCCAACACTGATGATCATGATTTTGACTTTAAACTCAAGCATGCTCAGCAGTTTTTAGAGCAAGGATGCAAGGTTAGAGCATTCGTGTTTTTTAGAGGACGGTCTATCGTATATAAAGACAAGGGAGAAATTCTTCTTTTAAAGTTTGCCAGCGAACTGGAGGAACTTGCTAAAGTTGAAATGCTACCTAAAATGGAAGGAAAGAAGATGTTCATCATCCTCTCTCCTAAGAAAGGATCAAAAAAGTAAACAGTTAATTAATAATAGACGTCATGCCTAAGGTTAAGACAAATTCCAGCGCTAAAAAACGTTTCAAGCTAACAGGCTCTGGAAAAATCAAGCGTAAGCACGCGTTCAAGAGTCACATTCTTACAAAGAAAACCACCAAACAAAAGAGAAATCTTACAATGGCGGGTCTAGTAAGCAAACCAGACACTCCGAACGTAAAACATATGCTTAACATCTAAGTTTCAAGTTTAACCCGGTTTTAAGCCCAATAAGTTTCCAATAGAGGAACGCTTAACGCCAAAAACAAAACAAAATGCCAAGATCAGTAAATGCTGTAGCCTCAAGGGCGAAGCGAAAAAAGGTCCTTAAACAGGCCAAAGGTTACTTCGGAAGAAGAAAAAATGTATGGACCGTAGCCAAAAACGCGGTTGAAAAAGCACTATCGTATCAATACCGTGATAGAAGAGTTCGCAAACGTGAATTCAGAAAATTATGGATTCAGCGAATCAATGCTGGAGCTCGTCAATATGGAATGTCTTATTCTGTATTCATGGGAAAATTGCACGACAAAGGAATTGACATTAACCGTAAGGTTCTTGCAGATTTAGCAATGAATGAGCCTGAGGCTTTCAAAGCAGTTGTAGATCAATTAAAATAAACTTCTTAAGAAGTTCTTAAAAGGGCTGTTCCATTGTGGAGCAGCCCTTTTTATTTTTAGCCCTATGACCAGCAAACAAGAACGAATCGTCTTTCTCTTGATGACGATGAATGCACTAGCATTTGTCTTATTGTTTTTCTGGCTTAGTAGTAATTATCGGTTAGCAGCAGATGATTTTCATTACCTGATAACAACCCGTGAAAACGGTATTTGGGGTTCGATGCTCTATTACTACAACAATTGGAATCCTAGGTGGTCGGGGTCATTGGTAACTAGTCTGGCACTATCTGGAGGGAATTCTTCCAATAATATCCTGCTCTATTACCTAGTGACATTCAGTTTTGGATTCGCTTCATTCTATTCATTTATAACAAGCATAGTCTTTCATTTTCAGTTACCAATAAATAGAAAAAGGCAAATAATTATTTCCATTTATCTCTTAGCTGGACTTTTCTATGGCTCATTTAGCAAAGACCAAACTTGGTTTTGGATTACCGTAAACCCCATGTACCTATGGGGAAGTTTTGCAGCAGTATTAGGAGGTTCGTTTATCATTCAAAATTGGGTAAAGCCACTAAGAATTGCCGCTACATCCTTGTTGTTTCTGTATGCAGGTGGTGCCAGTGAAACAGTTGCAATCTCAGTTCTTGTTGTCCTCTTTTTCATGGGTTTCCTCACCAAGAAGCGACAGTTTCTTGTTTCAATAGACCGTACCGCATTGCATTTAGCTACGGTTAGCTGCATGATAGGTTTTGGAATTGACCTATTGGGACCTGGAGCTCATATTCGATTCAATCACCTTCCCCAATATTCATTCATGGACAAAACGATTGTTGGATTTTGGAATTACGCCAAACTGTCGCTAAAGGAGATTCCCGTGGTTATTCCAGTATTTATTATCATGTCAGCGCCCTTTGCTTTTTTGGGCCGAAAACATCTTCGATTTCAACTTATCAGTTTGCGAGATTTACTCCTTGTAGATAGAAAGTTTTGGATTGTAGCCGATGTAATGGTTATCACACTTTCATTTGCTCTAGCATACTCTATGGGAGGAATCGGACCCGAAAGAGCTTGGCTTCCAATAAGTTTTATGGTGCTTGTATTTTCTCTGATTCTAGCTTATCAGCTTGGAACCTGGATATACATCAAATCAAACGGCAAACTCTTCCAACTAGTAGTTGCAGCTCAATTTATTGGTCTATTGTATCAGTGCATTCTTGGCATTTTTCAAATTAACACAACCACGATTTACGCAAATGCTGTCGATGAAAGAATGGAATTGCTTTCAAATTTGGACACTAATCAGAGGTTGGTTGAGCTAGAACCGCTGCCCGATTCTGGCTGGTTACTTTCGAGCGAGATCTCAACAGATACGGCTCACTTTACCAATAAACACATGGAGTTATATTTTGGGAATCAATTTACACTTGTACTAAAAGAGCCTGTACCTTAGGCAAACAATGAAATTCCTCACAGCCTTTCTCCTACTCTGTTTAACCACCCTAACTAGTTTGGGTCAGTGTATAGATACGCTGCAATTTCCAAACCTTCAGCCGCCCTGTTTTCCCGATTTTGTGCCTGTTTGCGGATGCGATGGTGTTACCTACAGAAACGCCTGCTATGCAGAATTTGCCACAGTTCTGAATTATAGCGAAGGGCCATGCGAAGATTTAGCGCTAGACTTTTACCCCAACCCATGCACCTATTGGCTTTATACCACTGTAGTTACAAAATTTGAAAGCAATGTAAACCTTTACATTTTTGATAGAAACGGAATGATCTATTATTACGACTATTTGAGTGCGGTGACAAGTAGAACACTTACTATTCCAACAAATGGTTTTGAACAAGGATTGTATATAATAATGGCTGAGTCTAACGGATACGCAGAATTGTCAAAATTCATCAAGTGGGAAGAGTAGGTCGAACCATTCGAATCCCTAACTTTAAGCCTTAATCGGAGCAATGCTTTCTGAACCTGAAACCGAGATTTTCGAGAACGTACGAGAGATTTTTTCCAACTATTTGGAAGAACAAGGTCATCGTAAAACCCCAGAGCGATTTGCCATTCTTAGCGAAGTATATTCCAGCGAAGGGCATTTCGACATTGAATCTCTGTATGTTCAAATGAAAGAGAAGAACTACCGTGTAAGTAGAGCTACTCTGTACAACACTATTGAATTGCTTTTAGATTGCAAACTAGTAACCAAGCATCAGTTTGGAAAAAACATTGCTCATTTCGAACGTTCTTATAAAT
The DNA here is from genome assembly GCA_937900875.1 of uncultured Flavobacteriales bacterium. GTDB lineage: Bacteria > Bacteroidota > Bacteroidia > UBA10329 > UBA10329 > UBA10329. The sequence continues at coordinate 9,817 of CALCGD010000230.1, read as the reverse complement.
ACGCTCAACACGATCATTTAATCTGTCAGGATTGTGGAAGAGTTTTTGAATTCTGCGACCCAAGAATTCAGCAGATTCAGAACACAACTGGAGACATTCTGGATTTCACCATCAATAACCATTCGTTAAACTTTTATGCCAGCTGCAAGAAACTTGCTCAAAATGGAAGTTGCGAACGAATGGCTAAGAAAACATAAACCTATGGAGTACTCAATAGAAAAGCACGCAGACGTGCAGTTAATTACCTTATCTGGCCGGCTTATTGAGAAAAGTCAAGCAGATGATTTAATTCGAAATTTCGAAAAGCTGATTGAAGGAGATACCAACAGATACCTAATGAGCCTGGAAGGCCTAGAATATGTAAACAGCACAGGGCTGAACTTACTTATTGGCATGTTTACTTCGGCCAGGAATGCTGGAGGGGAACTGGTAATTGGAGGAATTTCTCCGAAAGTGAAAAAGCTGATGATAATGACAAAGCTTGATTCAATATTTAAAATTTATGATTCTGTGGCAGAAGCCACGGAAAATTTCTAATTCTTAAGCCGATTACTTTGAAGAAAGTGGATGTACTCTTAGGGCTCCAATGGGGAGACGAGGGAAAAGGGAAAATTGTAGACGTACTAACCCCAAACTACAACGTTATTGCTCGTTTTCAGGGTGGACCAAATGCTGGTCACACACTAGAATTTGAGGGTATAAAGCACGTATTACATACAATCCCATCAGGTATTTTTAGAAAAAATGCCATAAATGTTGTAGGTAATGGAGTTGTAATTGACCCAATCATTTTTAAGCGAGAAATTGATGCGTTAGACAACTTAAAAGTTGACGTTTCATTGACTCTTAAAATTTCCAAAAAGGCTCACCTTATACTTCCAAGCCACCGTTTGTTGGATGCTGCATCTGAAACAGCAAAGGGCAAAGGAAAAATTGGAAGCACACTGAAAGGAATTGGTCCAACTTACATGGATAAAACAGGCCGAAACGGGCTTCGTGTAGGAGATATTCTCGGAGTTGATTTTAAAGAGAAATACGCTTTCTTAAAGCAAAAGCACGAACAAATGCTAAGCTTTTATGGTGCAGAAGGGGTATCTGCTGAGATGGAGTCTGAATGGTTTGAATCCTTAGCAACGCTGCAGCGTTTTGAGCTGATTGATAGTGAACAATACCTTAACAACAGCCTAAAAGAAGGAAAAAGCATGTTAGCCGAAGGTGCTCAAGGGTCTTTGCTGGATATTGACTTTGGCTCCTACCCTTTTGTTACTTCTTCCAACACAGTTTGTGCAGGCGCATGCACTGGCTTGGGAGTAGCTCCAAATAAAATTGGCAATGTAATCGGCATTTTCAAAGCTTATTGCACGCGAGTAGGTTCTGGTCCATTCCCAACGGAGTTGTTTGATGAATCTGGAGATAAACTCTGTGATATCGGACGTGAATACGGCTCGACTACAGGAAGGAAAAGGCGATGCGGCTGGTTGGATTTACCTGCTCTAAAATATGCCATTATGATTAACGGTGTTACGGAACTGAATATGATGAAGACGGATGTACTAGACACATTCGACACCATTAAAATATGTACGCAATACAACGTAAACGGTGAGATTACTGACCAATTACCGTTTGATCATTCACAAGAAGTGAAGCCAATTTATACGGAGTTAAAAGGTTGGAATACTGATCTTACTAAACTTTCGAATGATGACACTTTGCCGAATGAAGTACTTGATTACATAGCATTTATTGAGAAGGAAACTGGTGTTCCAATTACAGTTGTTTCAGTTGGACCAGACAGAGAACAAACGCTGACAAGAGACGTTTCACTATCAGCGTCAGTATAATCAAAATGTAATGGAAGTCGTTATAGTAGCTATACTCTTACTGGGTCTGGGGTTTGCTGGAATCGCAGTGAAGATTCTGCTAAAAAAAGATGGGCAATTTTCTGGAACTTGTGCTAGCAATAGCCCCTTTCTAAACAAAGAAGGCGAAGCTTGTTCTATGTGCGGAGCACTACCTGAAGAGCAGTGTAAAAAACCTGGAGAGGCAGCCTAATTTTCGATTACAACTTTAAGGTTGTCAATCCTAAATTCTTTACCTGTTGGATTCCAGACATACACCTTCAGAACCCAATTTGTATCGATCTGATTTAGGCTAGATTTAGCCAATAGATCTAACCACTTTGCTTCCGGTTTAAACTGATTGGGATAAACGTCTTGATACAACACCGACTTTCCTGACTTGTCTTCTATTGATGTAACGAAATGAACATCTTTCAGATCTGCCTCTTCTGACACTTGAACTGAAGAAGAAACTCGCATCCTTCGTGTAGCATCTAGGTCTGTAAAAGGAAAAACCAACGTTTTCGAATATTCCATTTCAGCGCTGACTCGTTCTACTCCGTCAGTCTTGTCTCCAAATTCTTGAGTGAGAATTGTTACTGTATCAAGAGCTGCATGAAACCTATACGATTTGAGGCTAATTCCGATAAATTTCTTTTCCTCAATTAAATCAGCTTCTTTTTCAAGTAGAACTAAATCTGCCAAACCATTTACAAAACCTTGGTGGGCTAACATTAGATGAACTACATCAGTTTTTGGTTGATGATTCAGAGTGTCAAACACGTCATTCCACCCCGTATAAACCCTACTTAAAGCAAGTATTTTAACCGTGCTATCTGGCACTTCAAAGGCATGTTGATTGAAATAATAACTGAACGTTCTGAACTCATACCAAGGATCTATAAACACAACGCTGTTTTCAGTATGCAGCGGTTTTACGTATTCAACCGCTTGCCTCCAATCTCCTTCCGGATTTTGTGTTGTATCAGCGCTACTTAAGAGTAATACGAAGACACTTGTAAACCCTATCGCCCTAAACCATTTCAATGGAACGGAATGAATTGACAGAGCCAGAAGTAACATCATTGCCGGTTGTACCGATAGAATATACTTGTCTTGAAATACTGGTTTAGCCAAATGAGAGAAGGAAATACTTATCACAAACGGAACGATTACCCATAATAGAATAGACTGAATGCCAACCTTATTCTCTGCACGAACCTTTTTCTTCATCGCCAGAAAAACAACAATTCCAAGCAAAACTAACTGTAAGAGAAAGAGCCACATGTTAGCATAAAAAACACATATCACGTACACAACATCTTCCCAGTTTGGTGGTCCAAACCACATGGTGTCATTCCTTTCGAAATAGGGAATAGAAATAACCCAAATGCCAAAAGTTAGTACTGCGGCAATCATTGGAATGAGAAATTTTATACTGTGTGAAATTCTTCTAGCATTTAATCCTAAGACCATACATCCTTGTGCTGCCAAATTGAACACAGAAGTTGGATGGATGTAAACCATCAACGTTGACGCCAGATAATAGAATACTAGCCATCTTTTGGTTGGTTTTTTAAGCGCTTCGAAAAGGGAGCCGTAAGACAATAGAACTGTTACCATAAGCAAGGAATAGGGCCTTGCCAAATGAGTAAATCTGAATTGGATTGGAGAAAAACAATAAAACAAAGCAGCCATAATCCCTACTGCTAAACCAAAATTGCGAGAGGCAATAAGGAACATCAAACAGACCCCGAGAGAGCCGAACAATACGCTCAGAAATCTTGTAGCCCATTCACTTACACCGAAAGACTTTACCCAACCAGAAAGCAGCAGATTATAAATTGGCGGATTAGGGTCATTCGAACTTTGCTCAACCACATCTGAGAATGGCTTTTGAGCGTGCCATATATGCACCGCTTCATCTAAATCGTATGATGCGTAGTTGAGGTTGTATGAATGAAAAACAATCGAAACAAGCAGTAATCCGACCAAAACAGTCCAGTGCTTAGAAGTGAATTTATCAAACTTCATTCGGCTACAGGTTTAAGCATCACTCCACCTACACCATCAGATTGCCACGTGCTTAGTTCAGCATTTTCAGAATAAATCAATACAGCTTCCAAAGTAGAATCTTGCTCAACTAATTGCTTTGCTTTCTCAAATCCCATCACCATTAAAGCCGTTGCATACGCATCTGCGGTCATGCAGTCTCGAGCGATGACAGTTGCGCTCAGAACATTTGTTGTTGCCGGATAACCTGTTTGCGGATTAAGAGAATGACCAAATTTTTGTCCGTTAATCTCAATGAACTTCCGATAGTTTCCAGATGTTGCTAATGACCGACCCTTTAGCTTTACAGACATCATTAATTCTTGACCCAAGTTTTGGTCATTAGGCCGTTCTATGCCAACCGTCCAGTTTTCTCCATCATCTTTCGCACCATCGGCTCTGACCTCTCCTCCTATTTCTACTAGGTAATTAAAGATTCCAAGACTCTCTAAGTACCGAGATAAAACATCGACAGAATAGCCTTGTGCAATAGCATTTACATCTAGGCGAATTGATGATCCTGATTGAACATAATCTCCTTGTTGGAGCATTACTTTGTCCATTCCAATTGAAGATTTGAGAGAATCCACTTTAGCAGAATCTACTTTTTCAATTTTCCAATCATTCTCAAACCAATAATCCATCAAGGGAGATACCGTAATGTCAAACGCACCATTTGTGTTTGCATTTATTTCTATCGAATGCCTAACCACTTCTTTAAACATGGATGGTTGAGGCAATCCAATAGCTGTGCTATTGCTCCATTTACTGATGTAACTAGATTCTTGATAAGTTGATAATACTCGGTCAAAATCAAGCAACAGGCTATCTATTTGGTATTGCAAATCTGGTCCGTTGCTGAAATAAATAACTGAGTAAGTAGTGCCTTGGGTAAAACCAGCGGCCTCCTTTCTCTGCTTTGAATTACAACCAACAATTACCAAAATTGGAAAAAGCAGTAACGCGTATCTAAACATTTGGCCAAATTAACTGTATTGAGAACAAAACTCACCAAACAAAAATGAAAAGCCCCTTGGTGTATTACACCAAGGGGCTTTGTTTAATCTTAACCGTGCTTTTAGTGAGCTACTTCTTCGGTAACTACAGCAGTTGTATCAACCACTCCGGCTTCTACAACTTCAGTTTCGATGGTTTCAATAGGAGCAACGGCCGTAGTATCGGCAGTTGTTGTTCCTTCTGTAGCTGCTTCAGAGCAGGCTACCAAGCTAACAGCTGCAAAAACAGCCACAAGCATAAGTGCATTTTTCATTTTGGGTTTGAGTATAAATTCGCTGCGAAATTAGTTAGCAGATTGAATGTTTTTACATGAATTCCGTAACGAATGAAAATATTTATTTTGGCAGTTTCAGGGAACCGCAACCACATCAAAAACACGTACAATTTTAACAAATCGACTCTTGTAATATTCATAAGAATCAAATGCGGTAATCACGATTCCTCGTTTATTACTTGTAGCGCTGTGAATGAATTTCAGAGGTTCGTCTTTCAAAGAGACAACAATTCCAGCATGACCCACAGGCCTCTTCTCCTTATTTCGTCCAGCAAAGAGAATGATATCTCCTCTTTTACAACTGTCAATGGATATTTCAGTTCCAAACTTCGCAAAGTCAGTAGTAGATCTAGGCACTTCAAATCCAAAATGTGAATACACGTAATTGACAAAACCGCTGCAGTCAAATCCTTGAGGCGAACTACCCCCGTAGCAATAAGGAACACCTAAAAGTGATTTGGCAAACTCAATAAGCGTATCCGACTGAAAAACATAGTTCACATCTTCAGCCCGTGTAGAATCGGCTTCCTGGGCAGCTAAGCCTGAAACCAACAGAGAAAAAACAAGTATCAGATTCCACTTCGTCATAGTTCGAAACTATTCAAACAAATTAGCTCTTAAACGCAAGAAAGCCTCGATATTTCAATACCAAGGCTTTCATAACTTTTTATGCTCTAATGATTAACCACCGAAGTCATCGAAGGCAACGTTCTCTGGAGGAACACCCCAATCATCACACATCTTAAGAACCGCTTGGTTCATCATAGGTGGACCGCAGAAATAGAACTCAATATCTTCTGGAGAATCGTGCTTACTCAGGTACTGTTCAATTACCTGATTATGAACGAATCCAACAAAACCGTCTCCTTCTGGGTCGTTAATGTCCTTCTTAGTAACCCAGTTATCCTCTGGCTTAGCATCAGAAAGAACCATATAAAACTTAAAGTTCGAGAAGTGCTTTTCTATCTCACGGAAGTAGTGAATGTAGAACAGTTCTGCTTTAGAACGACCACCATACCAGTATGAAACTTTACGTCCAGACTTTAAAGTCTTAAACAACTCGTAAATATGAGATCGCATTGGCGCCATACCCGCACCACCTCCTATGTACAACATCTCAGCATCTCCTGGCTTGATAAAAAACTCACCGTAAGGTCCTGAAATAGTACACTTATCGCCTGGTTTAAGATTGAATATGTAGGACGATGCAATACCCGGATTAATGTCTGCCCAAGTATTCTTGTCTCTATCCCATGGCGGAGCAGCAACACGAACATTTAGCATAATGTTTCTTCCTTCGGCCGGGTACGAAGCCATCGAGTAAGCTCTAATCACCTCCTCGTCATTCTTCATCACTAAGTGACGCAATGCGAAAGGACCCTCAGACCAATCTTTCTCAAACTTAGTTGGTTCACCTGGATGATCGGTTGGGTGAGCAGAAATGTCCATGTCAGAAAACTTTGTCTCACATTTAGGGATATTGATCTGTATATATCCACCAGCTTCGTAGTGCATATCGTCCGGAATCTCAACCACAAACTCTTTAATGTAAGTTGCTACGTTGTAGTTAGAAACTACTGTAGCTTGGAATTGCTTGATACCGAAAATCTCTTCCGGAATTCCAATTTTCATATCCTGCTTAATCTTCACTTGGCAACCAAGCCTCCAATTGTTCTGGATTTCTTTTCTTGAGAAATACGGTGCCTCGGTAGGTAGAATTTCGCCACCGCCTTCAAACACCTGACACTTACACATAGCACAAGTGCCACCACCACCACAGGCGGATGGAAGAAATATTTTGTTGCTACCCAGCGTACCCAGAATGGTTCCACCTGATTCAACTTCCATTTCATCTCCGCCATTTATTACCAGTCTAACTGGCCCTGATGGAGCAAGTTTTGCCTTGGCAAAAAGCAGTAATGAAACCAACATGAAAATCACCAACAAGAAAACAATTACGCTGGTGGCAATTACTGAAGACGTACTTAAAAGAACCATATTAATAGTCATTTACCTCTTAAAGTTCAATTCCCATAAAACTCATAAACGCAATTCCCATCAACCCTGTGATGATGAATGTAATACCCAATCCTCTTAACGGACCAGGAACGTTTGAGTATCTTATTTTTTCGCGAATTGCCGCAATAGCAACAATTGCCAAGAACCAACCAACTCCAGATCCAAGTCCGAAAACGGTTGCTTCGCCAATATTGGCATACTGACGTTCTTGCATAAATAATGCACCGCCCAGGATGGAGCAGTTTACAGCAATCAACGGCAAGAAAATACCGAGCGAAGCGTATAGCGCTGGCGCAAATTTCTCCACTGCCATCTCAACCAATTGCACCATTGCTGCAATAATAGCGATGAACATAATAAAGCTCAAGAAGCTTAAATCCATGGTAGCAAGCTCTGGGCTTATCCAAGACATTGCTCCTTCCTTCAGGATGTAATTCTCCATCAAGTAATTGACAGGAACCGTAATTCCAAGTACAAAAATTACTGCGGCTCCAAGACCAACACCGGTCTTAACCGTCTTACTTACCGCCAAATAAGAACACATGCCTAAGAAATAGGCGAAAATCATGTTCTCGATAAAGATGGCTTTTACAAATATGTTTATGTATTCCATGACTTAGTTCTGTCTGTTAGGAATCTTAAGCTTCGATTAGTTTCGTGTTTCTAGCACGTTGTATCCAGATAAAGGCTCCAACGGTAATCAATGCCATTGGCGGCAAAATCATCAGACCATTATCCACATATCCAAGTGCGTACAATCCTGTTGCTTCAGTAGCTAAAGAGCCATCCGATAACAAGGCTCCTACCTTTTGTCCGAAAACTGGGAAGCCCCATATTTTTCCAGAACCAAGTAGCTCTCTAAAAAAGGAAACCACAATCAGGATAAACCCATATCCAAGTCCGTTACCTATTCCGTCAAGAAAAGCTGGCCAAGGCTTGTTTGCCAAGGCAAATGCCTCTAAACGTCCCATAATAATACAGTTGGTAATGATTAGACCAACAAATACCGAAAGCGCCTTACTTACATCATATACATAGGCCTTAAGTACTTGGTCTACAATAATTACCAATGCGGCCACAATCACCAATTGAACAATAATTCTGATTCGGTTTGGAATCAGGTTTCTCATCAATGAAACAATCACATTTCCTGCTGCAAGCACAAACAAAACCGAAACCGTCATAACCACGGCTTGTTTCATTTGTACCGTGATAGCCAATGCAGAACAGATTCCTAGAACCTGTACCGTAATTGGATTATCATCATCCATAGGATTGGAGATAAGGGCTCTGTTCTTTTTAGAGAACAATGGCTCTTTAGGCTCCTTTACTTCTGCTACCGCTACTTCACTCATAATAAGTGTTTCTTAGTCTAAAACAGATTAATTTGAAGACAGCCCAAGACTGTCTCTTAATTCAACATTCAAAGAATCCATTGCTATAGCAGCTGAATCCAATGGCATTTCAATTTCTTCAACCATACTAGCTTGTCCCTGCAATTGTCTAAAGATTGGCTCGTAGATTTTAAGTGTTCTAACAATCATTTCTGTAACACCATTACTAGTAATGGTACCTCCAGAAATGGCATCAACACCATGCTCAGAACCTTTTGCTCCACCCTTCATTACCTTAATTCCAGTGTATTCACCACTTTCATCAAAAATGGACTTTCCTTCAAATGGCTTTTGAAAAGACGCTTGGTTGATTTCCGCACCCAAACCAGGAGTTTCTGATTTGTGGTCAAACACAGCACCAATTACAGTTTTTCCATCACTAGAAATAGTCAAGTAACCCCAAATTGGTCCCCAAAGTCCTGTACCTACTACTGGCACAACATATACTTCTTCGCCATCCTTCTTTAATACGAACATTGGATAGTTTACACCACCATCGCCAAATGCTAACAGCGCAGATTTCATGCCGTCCATGTCTCCTGCGTTTTTCTTGTAAATGTTTGAGAGACCTGCTTTGTAGTCCTTTAAGACATCAATGTCAAAAGCTCCAAACTTTGGGTCTGCCACCTCTTGTCCGTTAGCGTCCACCACAACAGCTCTAACCAAGTTAGTATTGTAAGCTTCTTCTGCATCAGCAGCGTCAACCTCTATACCTATACTGGCAAGAATGTTCTGACGTTTCTCGTTCGCTACATTCTCCTTCTGCATTGGCTTCAAGCTTTCTGAAGCCAGTGCAAGCAATGTTGCCACAACGACAACCATCACTGCAGCAAAAAAGAATGTGTACTTATTACTATTTACATCAACCGCCATGATTACGCAGTTTTTACGGTTAGTCGTTTCAATCTTTTCTTGATGTTGCCGTCAACCACATAATGGTCAATTAATGGCGCCATCACATTCATAAACAGAATGGCAAGCATAATTCCTTCTGGGTAGGCTGGGTTAAACACACGAATCATGATGGCCATAAAGCCAATCAAGAACCCATAAATCCATTTACCCAAATTGGTTTGTGCCGCAGTTACTGGGTCAGTTGCCATAAACACAACTCCGAAGGCAAAACCACCTACAAGCATGTGTTGCCACCAATCAAACGCCATTAAACCGTTAGAACCAAAAGCATTGAAGATTAATCCCATGGTCGCTCCACCAATAAC
>CALCGD010000229.1 GCA_937900875.1 uncultured Flavobacteriales bacterium | reverse complement strand
TGGACATGATATTACTGGTGTAGTTACCGATGGTTCAAACTGTATTTCTAATGATGGGTCAATTGACATTACTGTTACAGGTGGATCTGGCGATTTTAGTTACTCGTGGACGCATGGACCAACCACAGAAGATGTTACTGCTTTAGGCACTGGAACGTACTACGTAATCGTTACTGACAACGTGATGGGTTGCGTATCAATTGCACCATTCAATGTTCAGTCTGGCAACGAAGTAATTGTAACTGCCAGCGTAACACAACCTGCGTGTGGTTTAATAAATGGAGCAATCGATTTAACTGTTACAGGTGGTACTTCTCCATACTCTTACTTATGGTCTAGCGGTGCAACAACCCAAGACATTTCAGGAATAGGACCCGGTGTATATTCAGTTACAATTACAGATGTAAACGGCTGTCCGTTTGATACTACGTTTACACTAAGTAATCAGGGAGCGCCAACGGCTACTGCTACTATAGTGAACCCAAATTGCCCAAGTGGTAATGACGGTAGTATTTCTATTGCACTATCAGGTGGTGTTGGACCGTTTACCTATTCTTGGTCTAATGGTGGAACCACTTCGTCAATTACTGGACTTTGGGCAGCTACATACACAGTCACAATTACCGACCAAGCAACTGGATGTACTTCAAATGAATCTTACACCCTAACTAGCCCTCCTGCTTTCAATGGTTTCGTAGATCTAACCCATGTTTCTTGCGGAGGAATTAACGATGGAGCGATTGACATCACCATAACTGGGGGAACACCACCATATACATACCTATGGACTCCTGGAAATATTGCGACAGAAGATTTATCAAACCTATCTGCAGGAACTTATAACCTGACATTTAGCGATGATAACGGGTGCAGTTTTAATGCATCGTTTACTATTACTTCTGCTCCAACTCTTGTCGTTTCAGAAACGCACAACAACATTTCGTGTAATGGTGAAAATGACGGTTCAATCAACGTATCTGTTTCTGGAGGAACTCCCGGTTTTACTTATTTATGGCAACCTAACGGTGAGACTACACAAGACCTCAGCAATCTAGGTCCTGGCACATATGAGGTAGTGGTACTTGATGCAGCTGGATGTTCTGATTCTGTAGAGATTGACATCATTGAACCTGCTGTGCTCACGCTTGCCACTAGTAGTGCTGACGCTACTTGTAATGGAGTTTGTGATGGTTCAGCTAGCGCCACTCCTTCCGGTGGCACTGCTCCTTACAACTACGCTTGGACTCCGAATGTTAGTTCAGGGCCAAATGCTACGGGTCTTTGTGCTGGATCTTATGATGTTGTTATTACAGACGCTAATGGGTGTCAAGAAACAGCTTCATTCACCATCTCTGACGTTGTTGTTGACCTTACACTAACTACCACAAACATTAGCTGTAATGGTTCTTGTGACGGAACTGGGTCTACTGTTGTAACAGGAACTAACCCTCCTTTTACTTACGATTGGCAGCCTTCAGGTGGTAACGGCCCAACGGCATCAAACCTTTGTGCTGGAAATTATACGCTTACAGTAACCGATGCCACAGGCTGTTCAGTACAAGAAGCATTCACTGTTGTTGATCCGGATCCGATTGTTATATCAATGGCGGTTACAGATGTGAGCTGTGAGGGTGGTTCTGATGGAGCCATCGACTTAACCGTATCTGGTGGTGTTGGACCATACACTTACCAATGGTTTCCTTTAGGGCAAACAACCGAAGACATCAATAATCTTCCTGCAGGAGATTACTCTATCGTAGTTACAGATGCCAATGGTTGTACATCTAGCGCTATTACGCTAGGTGGTTCTTTCGCAGGTGGAACACTTTACTTGCCAGATGGAAACGGTGATTCTTACACAACCTCAATTAACGTTACAGGATTTCCATCAAACGCAACACTTACAAGTGCTTCAGACTTCCAAGGCGTTTGCTTGAATATGGAACACTCTTACCTAGGCGATTTAGACATTCAATTGACTTGTCCAAATGGAACCACAGTTGACCTCGTACAGTCCATCGGAATTGGTACGCCAGGATCAACGTTCTTGGGTGATGCCGCTGACGGAACACTGGGGACCCCTGGTGTTGGTTGGGTTTATTGCTGGACTCCTACTCCCACTTTCGGAACCATGGATTTTGAAGCAACCAACGGAAACACCGTTCCTGTAACATTAGGCAACGCACTTCCTGCTGGAGACTACACTTCTGTTGAACCTCTTGGAAACTTTGTCGGTTGCCCAATGAATGGAGATTGGACAATTACCGTTACAGATAACTTTGCCATTGACGATGGATTTATTTTCGATTGGGGAGTAACATTTAATGGTGTCGGCTCTAACGATTCATTAGCTACCGTTAACGAACCAGGCCCAATTACTTCTACCTCTAACGTTACAGATGCTAACTGTGGTTCTTGCGATGGTGCAATTACAGTTATACCTGACGGAGGCATTGCGCCATATACCTACTTATGGAATACAGGTGCTACCACGGCAACAATCTCAAATCTTTGCGCTGGTATTTACAATCTAATTATTACGGATGCTAATGGATGTAGCAACACCTTCTTTATCCCAGTAGATCACGTAGATGGACCAACTGGCGCTAACGTTTCTATTGTCGATGCTTCTTGCTTTGGTTCTTGCGATGGAGAAGCAACTGTAACCGGAATAGGTGGTGTGGCTCCTTACACCTATCAGTGGGTGCCAGGTGGATACAACACAAGTAACGTTACCGGACTTTGTGCTGGAACTTATAACGTTCAGATTCAAGACTCTTTGTTCTGTATTTATACCGAAACGGTAGTCATTGGACAGCCTGCAGAAATTAATGTAGGTCAAACGGTAATTAACTCTTTCTGCGGATTATGCACCGGAGAAATTGAATTGACTCCAATTTCTGGTGCAGGTCCATTTACATACGACTGGGCACCTTCCGTTCCAAACACAGACACATTAGCTACTGATTTGTGCGCTGGAGTTTACAACATTACTGTGACCGACATTAACGGTTGCCAGCGGGTTGTCACTTCATTAGTAAACGATATTCCTTCACCTACACTTACCATGAGTGGGATTGACCCGTTATGTAACGATTCATGTAATGGCCAAGCAATTGTAACGCCAGCTGGAGGCACGCCTCCATTCGATTACTTATGGAACGACCCAAGCGGTCAAACCGACTCAATTGCTGACGGGTTATGTGCGGGATTATACACAGTGACTCTTACCGATGCAAACGGATGCGTTGCAGTTAATCAGGTATCTCTTTCCGAACCGGCTCCAATTGGTTTATCTCTTCTTATTATCGATAATGGAACATGTGCTGGAAACTGTGATGGTTCAATCACGGTAATTCCATCAGGCGGAACTATTCCATTCACCTATTTATGGGATGATCCTCTTAACCAAACAACCTCAGCCGCCATTGACCTTTGTGCGGGTACTTACAACGTACAAGTAACTGATGCAAATGGTTGTACTGACGTAACTTCTGGAACAGTAAACAACCCTGTTGGACTTACTGCAACGGTTGCAGGAACTGATGCTTCTTGCAACGGAGTTTGTGATGGTGAGGCTACCGCAACTGTGGTAGGCGGAACAGCTCCATTCACGTATTTGTGGGATGACCCTTCCGGTCAAACTACTCCAACCGCAACCGGACTTTGTGCTGGCTCATACACGGTAACTGTTACCGATGCAAATAACTGTGATTTCATTGCTCCTGTCACAATTTCAGAACCTACACCAATGGTAATTACCTTCTCTGGCATTGTGGGCTTGCAATGTGATGGAGACTGTATTGGCGAAGCAACTGCCGATGTTACTGGTGGAACGGCACCTTATACTTACTCTTGGGACGATGCTTTAGCACAAACAACTGCAACCGCAGATAGCCTTTGCGCAAGTACATACATAGTAACAGTGACGGATGCCAACGGATGTATTCAGACGGCTTCAATTACCATAACTGGACCTGGTGGGCTATCCTCCAGCATCGTAAGTCAAACCCCAGCAACATGCTTTGGAGATTGCGATGGTAGCGCTGTTGCGCTAGGAACCGGTGGTACTGCTCCATATACATATCAATGGAACGATCTGCTCAATACAGCTAATGATTCTGTATCTGGACTATGCGCTGGTATTTACAACGTAACGGTAACAGATGCTAACGGATGTATTTCCGTTTCTTCTGTAGTAATCGCACAGCCTAACCTACTTACAGCAACCACCACCGCTAGTGACGCAAGTTGCTTCGGAGAATGTGATGGAACCGCGACCGCTTTCGCTATTGGCGGTACATTCCCTTACACTTATCAATGGAATGACCCAAATAATCAAACCACCCTTATTGCGGTTGGGCTTTGTCCAGGTAATTACGAAGTGACAATAACTGGTTCCAATGGTTGTGTTACTACAGCTCCAGTAACTATTTTCCAACCAACGGAAATCACAATTGATTCTACAATTGTAAATGCTACTTGTGGTCTTTGCAACGGTGAAATCACTGTTGTGCCAGACGGTGGCGTTCCAGGATACAGCTACCTATGGGGTAATGGAGAAACAACCGCAACTATCACGGGACTATGTCCGGGTATATATACGGTTGATGTTACTGATGCAATTGGTTGCACTGTCAACTACGATATAGCGGTCAGTAACGATGGGGGACCTACGAGTGCCACTGTTGTAGTTACCGATGCTTCTTGCTTTGGCACTTGCGATGGAGAGGCAACTGTTACGCCTTCTGGTGGTGCTCCTCCTTACACTTACTTGTGGGTGCCTGGCGGACAAACAACTTCATCGGTTTCAGGTCTTTGTGCTGGTAGTTATAACGTTCAAATTCTTGATTCTTTAGGTTGTATTTATACACAACTGGTCACGATTGGAGAGCCTGATGAAATTCTAACAAATGCAAACTCTACCCAGGCTACTTGCGGCCAGTGTAACGGACAAATTGTTCTTACTCCTACTGGAGGAGATGGTGGGCCATACACTTATGTTTGGGCGCCCGCGGTTTCAGTAAATGATACTGCTAGCGGCTTATGCCCTGGAGTTTACACCGTTACCATTACCGATGGTGCAGGTTGCGAAACAGTGGCAATATTGCCAATTAGCAATATAGATGGACCGACCGTAGCAGCAGCATCAACAGATGCAACCTGTGATGGTGTTTGCGATGGTACAGCAACAGTCACTATATCTGGTGGTACTGGTCCATTCACCATATTGTGGGATGACCCTTCTGGACAAACAGATCCAACAGCAACTGGTCTATGTGCTGGCATATATAACGTAACAGTTACGGATGCTAATGGCTGTCAATCGGTTGCGCAGGTTGTAATTGAAGATCCA
>CALCGD010000228.1 GCA_937900875.1 uncultured Flavobacteriales bacterium | reverse complement strand
AAAGCCTGTCAATCTTAAACGAGTTTGCTACCGCAGACAAGCGCATTTCGGTTCAACAAAACCAAGGCAAAGGAATTATTGACACTTTAAGAACTGCTTATTCATTTTCAAGTGGTGCGTTAATCACAAGAATGGATGCGGATGATAGGATGCCAAAAGATAAACTGATGGTGCTTAAGCAGAACCTGCTCTCACGTGGTCAAGGTCATCTGGCAGTTGGGTTGGTGCAGTACTTCTCTGATGACGTTCTTCAAGGAGGATATCAGTATTATGAAGCATGGTTAAATGGGCTGACCTCAAAAGGAAACAACTATTCGGACATCTACCGCGAGTGCGTAATCCCCTCTCCATGCTGGATGGCTTACAAAGAGGATTTAGATATGAGTGGAGCCTTTAATTCTGATACGTATCCAGAAGATTACGATTTGTGTTTTAGGTTTTATTCTGAGGGATTAAAGCCAATTCCGTGCTCAGAAGTGCTACATCATTGGCGAGACCATGCTGCAAGATCATCTCGCAATGACCCTAACTATGCAGATAATCGCTTCCTAGAGTTAAAACTAAAGTGGTTTTTAAAGCTAGATTATGACCCAACCAAAACGTTGGTTGTTTGGGGAGCGGCATCAAAAGGAAAAGCACTTGCCAAAAGCTTGATTCAAGCCCAAATTCCATTTGAATGGAGATGCAACAATCCGAACAAAATTGGGAAAGTGGTTTACGATAAACTCATTCAAAACGTGAATTCCATTTCAGAACTAGAAGAGTTTCAAGCAATTATTGCAGTTGCAAACAAGGCTGAACAGGCAGAAATACGTGCTCAGCTATCGGTCAGTCAGGCTTTCTTTTTTTGCTGATTAAATTGGATCAACATCGGGTTGAAAGAATACCGAACGAAATTCCTTTCTCGCATGCACTTCCTGTATAATATGGAAGATTCGCACTTTACGCTCAGCAATATTTTTCCCTCCCATTTTTAGAAGAATGTGCTTGTTGTACTTGTTTCTAATCCGCTGAACAAGCGGATATTCTGGGCCAAGTAAAAGTTTATCTGGTATAGGCTCCAATTCGACAGCCAAGGCATCTGCAGCAGCATCTACCACATCCCTATCTCTGTGCTTAATGGTGATTTTTATCATCCTAATAAATGGAGGATATCTGAATTGCTTTCGTTGCGTCAGCTCTGTTTCATACATCCCTTCATAGTCGTTTAGAACAACTTTATCTATGATAAAATGCTGAGGGTCTGAGGTTTGAATAACCACCAAACCACGCTTGCCCCTTCTACCCGCTCTTCCGCTTACTTGCGCCATCAATTGATACGCCCGCTCGTATGCTCTAAAATCTGGATAGTTAAGCAAGGCATCGGCATTTAGAACG
Source organism: uncultured Flavobacteriales bacterium (assembly GCA_937900875.1). GTDB lineage: Bacteria > Bacteroidota > Bacteroidia > UBA10329 > UBA10329 > UBA10329. The sequence goes on along the minus strand of CALCGD010000228.1, from coordinate 1,345 downwards.
CCAACCAAACCCACATGATCAAAATCTAATCCTTTGGTTACCATTTGGGTTCCAACCAATATTTGAATACGCTGATCTTCAAAATCTGAAATGATGCGTTGGTATGCATGCTTGCCCCTTGTAGTATCAAGGTCCATTCTGGCAACCACCGCCTTCGGAAAATGAATGGCTAATTCCTCTTCAATTTGCTCGGTTCCAAACCCTTTGGTTTTAAGGTATGTAGATTTGCATTGCGGGCAAATTTGTGGCGACTTATCTGCATGTCCACAGTAGTGGCATCTTACATCTTGACTGTACTTATGGTATGTTAACGAGATGTCGCAGTTGATACAATCGGGCACCCAGCCGCAATTATTACACTGAATAAATGAGGAATAGCCGCGCCTGTTTTGAAAAATTATGACCTGTTGTCTTTTATTAAGGGTCTCCGAAATACGTTGCAATAACTGACTGGAAAAAGGACCACTCATTGTCTCAGCCTTGCGCTCAACATTTAAATCGCAAAGTTCAACATGTGGTAGTTGAACACCGCCAAAACGCTCAGTCAGATTAACCAAACCAATCTTATTGCGCTTGCCATTGTAATAGGCCTCTATACTGGGTGTTGCCGAGCCCAACAGCAATTTGGCACCAGCCTGTTTTACAAGGAACGCTACCGCATCTCTGGCATGATATCGTGGAGCAGGATCGTGCTGCTTAAATGTGTGCTCATGTTCCTCATCAATAATCACTAAACGCAGGTTCTTGAAGGGCAAAAACAAGGAGGATCTTGCTCCTAAGATTACTTGGTAAGGCTCATTGCTAAGCTGTTTTTGCCATACTTCAACCCTTTCACTGTCAGATATTTTAGAATGATAGATTCCTACTTTCTCTCCAAAATGCTTTTGTAGTCGCTGAATGATTTGTGTTGTAAGCGCAATTTCTGGCAACATGTAAAGCACCTGCCCCTCCTGCTCCATCATCCGCTCCATAAGTCGAATGTAAATCTCAGTTTTACCGCTACCCGTAATACCGTGGATTAATGCATTCCGGTTTTCATCTAAATGACTTTGAATTTGATTGAAAGCGGTTTGTTGCGTTTCTGTAAGCGTAATTCCATCTGTGGCCCAAGCATCCTTATCAATCAGTCGGCTTATTTCAACATGGTCCTTAAGTAGGATGTCTTTCTTAACCAATTGTTCAACCGCAGCCGAAGAAATCCCATTATCGCCCACCAGAACCTCTCGCTTAACTATGCCTTTTTCTTTGGCAGTTCTCGAACATTGAAGAAACTGCATTAAGGCTTCTAATTGTTTTGGAGCCCTGTTCAGCGCATCAAACACTTCCTGCAATTTTTCTTTGTCCT
>CALCGD010000227.1 GCA_937900875.1 uncultured Flavobacteriales bacterium | reverse complement strand
GAATATGGGAGCAGCGCTATAACATCATTTCTCCAGACCGTACCGACACGAACATTAGGACATACTGCGATTCTGACCTTAAAAGGTTGTTGAACATAGCCATGCTCAACAATACTGGACTTAAAATCTCAAAGATTTCTAAGCTAAGCGATGAAGACATTTCCTTGGAAGTTCAGCGCATCGGAGAGTCGGACTCAGAATATTCAGTTCAAATAGATCGATTGGTTGTTGCCATGGTAGATTTGGATAGACCAAAGTTTGAAGCCATTCTTGCTGAGTGCTCGGACTCCATGGGCTTCGAAGACACATGCGTCAATGTGCTTTATCCTCTGTTGCAGAAAATTGGCATTATGTGGCTGGCCAATTCCATTAATCCGGCTCAGGAACATTTTATCAGTAGCCTCATCATTCAGAAGATGTATGCTGCTATTGATAAGTTGTATACGAATGAGCCTAAAGGAAAGAAAGCCATATTCTTTCTTCGGGAAGGAGAATTACATGAGATGGGTCTGTTGTTTTACCGTTACTTAATGGAGAAACGAGGCTTTGATACTATATACTTGGGACAGTCGGTTCCAATTGAAGACTTAAAGCAAACAGTGGCAGCGCATAAACCTGATTATCTGATAACAGCATTGGTTGCGACCCCAGAAGGTGACTTCTTGGAAAACTACCTAAAGAATCTTTCCAAAACTTTCAAGGGTTTGAAGGTTTTGGTTTCTGGATTTCAGATAAGTCAGTTTGACAAGAAAATACCAAAGAACATTATCAAAATTGATGATGCTAGCCAATTTGTTTCCTACATAGAAGGCATTAAATAAGCCATAAACATCAATATTGGATTGGCCTCAGAGATTTTTTCTGAGGCTTTTTTGTGCTTGATAGTTAATAATGTTTAAGAAAATAGTAAAAAAGTTACACAAAAACTTGTGAGACTAATAAATCGTCTATATGTTTGTTTAACAAATAAGATAAAACATTAAACAAAATAAATCATATCAGCGCTAACATTCAACGATAATCTTCTAAAAATGACCGATATTCTAGGCTATTTTGCCATAGGATTAACCAAGAATCAGGAAGATGCAGAAGACTTACTTCAAGAGACCATGGTTAAAGCGATCACATATCAGGAGAAGTACCAGCCTAATACCAATTTTAAGGCATGGCTTCAAACCATAATGAAGAACACTTTCATAAACGACTACCGAAAAGCTAAAAGGGCGAATACAGTCGTAACGACTAGAAACGATGTTGAGGTGTTGGACTTTGTACCGGCAGCAGTTGACCTTACTCCAGAAAGCACTTTGGAAACAAAGGAAATCAATAAGGTGATTGAAGCTTTAAGTAATAACCTCAGAGTACCCTTTACAATGCACCTAAAGGGCTTCAAGTATCATGAAATTGCGGAACACTTAAACATTCCGATCGGCACGGTGAAGAGTAGAATCTACTTGGCCAAGCAATCTTTGATGGAAGATTTGAAAGGGTATAGAAATTAGTCCAATATTAACGTTGTTGAATTAGTTCTCGGTCGATATAGATTGACAAAGAGCTGTAAAAGCATTAAACTGGTTCGACATTTGTCCGGTTGGCTCCACTGATTAAAAGCCCCGCATTTGCGGAGCTTTTTGAATGAGGTTCATCCCACTTAACCGCACTTTCGTCACAGATTTTTTCAAAATCCGTTTGGAATATTGATCTTAACGGTTCAATGGTTCGGACTGTAGTTTTTGCATGTATTCTACTCTATGCTTTTATCGCGCCAGTTGCGGCTCAGCATTACACTGTCTCTCATCAGCACTTTACTACTTCAGACGGCTTGTCTAGCCCGAGCGTAAATTGGGTTACAATGGATCATCGGGGATTTCTCTGGGTGGCAACCAGAAATGGACTAGATCGGTTTGATGGAAACAAATTTGTGCCCTATTTCCAAGAACAGTTTCTCTCCGGTGTGGCTTCGGTTCTTACAGATGAGAATGGTATTGTTTGGGTGCTTGAGAATCCTCATGGTGTTGAGCTTAGCTATGTAGCAAAAGCTTTAAATCCGGAGGATGAAGTGCTACATGAACTGAGTGATTTCTACCCTTCAGCGAAATCCTTAGACTTTACTGGATTAACCTACAGTATGGCTACTGATAAGAGCATTTATCTTGGAGGACATGGAGACAAACTGATTTATTTTGAAGATGGAATTCTTCATGAAAAGCATGATGAAATTTCAGGATTTCATGTTCCAGTTACCTGGAGCAAAAAACATGGAGTTTACACTTTTGCAGATAGGATATATTCTCCCAAACTAGGTCAAGTAATATTTCACATTAAGGATGCAGACACACTAGAATTTGGTCCGATTGAACTTGGAAACGTGGTGGAAAAAGGCTGTCTTGGAGTAAGCAGAGATGGAAACCTTAGATACACGGCCGGTCATCCGGGCGAAATTGACCTTATCGATCAGATTCTTGAGTATGGAGTTGAAAAAACAGTGACCGAACCAGTTCTTGTTTCTCAATTAGTTGAAGATTCTGTGACTAGGTTGGCAGATTTAATTTTTAAGCACAATCCGTATAATGATGAAACGTGGGTGTTTCATAACAACCACTTTTATATCTACAACCAAGATTACCAGCTGTATTATTCGGGAGAAATTTCCGAAGATGATGCTTTTTCTCAAAAAGTAAAATCGGTTTATTTTGAAAGTGATGATGTCGCATGGGTGTGCAGTGTGAGAGGACTTACAAGAGTTGCAACCAAGGAACTTCGTTTCAGACAATTTTTTACCAATAAACAAACAGGCGCACTTAGAAAATGGGGGTCCAATGCG
>CALCGD010000226.1 GCA_937900875.1 uncultured Flavobacteriales bacterium | reverse complement strand
AAACTCACCATTCTTCACACCAATGATGTTCATAGTAGAATTGATCCGTTTCCAACCACCGATAGTAAGTATCCTGGTTTAGGCGGTTTCGCCCGTAGGGCAGAAATGGTTAAGCAAGTAAGAGCCACTGAAAAGAATGTGCTCCTATTAGATAGTGGCGATATTTTTCAAGGCACCCCCTACTTCAATTACTACGGAGGCGAATTGGAATTCAAACTCATGTCTGAAATGGGATATGATGCCGCCACTTTCGGAAATCATGACTTTGACAATGGCATTGATGGATTAACCAAACAATTACCCCACACCAACTTTCCCTTTATTAATTCCAATTATGAATTGAGCGGAACTGCCTTAGCCGAAACCACTTTAAAGAACAAGGTCTTTGAATTTGAAGGAATGAAAATTGGCGTTTTTGGATTGGGAATAGAGTTACAAGGATTGGTAAATCCGAAACTCTATGGAGATGTTCGATACAACGACCCAATAGCTGAGGCAAATAAGCAGGGGAAATATTTAAAAGAAGAATTGGGCTGTCAGCTTGTAATTTGCCTGTCTCATATAGGATATGATTACAATTCGGAGAAATACAATTTTGACCAACAGCGAATTTGCGATAAACACGTAGCCGAAAACAGTCAAAATGTAGATATTATTCTAGGCGGACATACCCATACCTTCTTAGACGAGCCCTCTTATTTCAAGAATCAGGAAGGAAAAAGCGTGATGGTTTGCCAAGTTGGGTGGGCAGGAATTAAACTTGGACGTGTTGACTTATATATGGACGTTGTAACAACGATTATAAAAGGCTCATATATTGCATCAAAAGTTTCACAAAGTCAATAGCATTTTCATTTTTTTTTCATCTTTCTTTTACCAACTTTTGCTTCGCATTCAGGGATTCAGAAGCCCATTTTAGATTCAATTCTGAGATTAAAATCCTTAAAGCACTAACGCTAAGCTAATTGACCGAAAAGCATGAAGAAAGACTGTAAGGTAGTATGGGACAATTGTCTGGAGGTAATTAGGGATAACGTCCCATATCAGAGTTACCGAACATGGTTTGAACCCATAGTTCCTGTTAAGTTAGACGCCAAAGTGTTAACAATTCAAGTGCCTAGTCAGTTCTTTTATGAGTGGTTGGAGGAGCATTACATCTCTTTGCTGAAAAAAACAGTAAAAAAGGAAATTGGTGCTGACGGAAGATTGGAGTACCAGATAATTATGGAGAATGGCTACAACTCTACCAAGCCATATTCTGTTCGCGTACCAACAAACTCTGCTACTACCAAGAATCGTCCTGTTACAATGCCAATGGATCTTGGAAGATCTGATGCAATCAGAAACCCATTCATTATTCCAGGTCTTAAAAAGGTAAAGGTTGAATCTCAACTTAATGCTAATTACAACTTCGACAACTTTATTGAAGGAGATTGCAATCGTTTGGCTCGCTCAGCCGGATACGCAGTGGCAAACAAACCTGGTGGAACGGCTTTCAATCCGCTTCTTTTATATGGAGGAGTTGGCCTTGGAAAAACGCATTTGGCTCATGCCATTGGTATTGAGATAAAAGAGAAAGACCCTTCTAAGACAGTTCTTTACGTTTCTTCAGAAAAATTCACGCATCAGTTTATCGATGCCGTTAAGAACAACAACCACAATGATTTTGTGCATTTCTATCAAATGATAGATGTGCTAATTATGGACGATGTTCAGTTTTTGGCTGGTAAAGAGAAGACGCAAGACGTTTTCTTTCACATCTTCAATCACCTTCATCAAAACGGAAAGCAGTTGGTTTTAACCAGCGACAAAGCTCCTGTAGAAATGCAAGGAATGGAGCAGCGATTACTGTCTCGTTTTAAGTGGGGATTGGCTGCTGATTTGTCATCGCCAGAACTAGAAACTAGAATTGCAATTCTTCGCAAGAAGGTTTACCAAGATGGAATTGAACTTCCAGAAGAAGTTCTCGAATATCTTGCCTACAGCATTACTACGAATATCCGAGAACTGGAAGGAGCGTTAATATCGCTACTTGCTCAGGCATCGTTAAACAAAAAGTCAATCAACTTGGATCTTGCCAAGCAGATGATTGACAAGTTTGTGAAGAACACAGCGCGCGAAATCAGCATAGATTACATTCAGAAAGTGGTGTCGGATTACTTCGATATGCCAATTGAATTGATGAAATCTAAAACACGAAAGCGCGAAGTTGTTCAGGCTCGTCAGATTGCAATGTTCTATGCTAAGAACATGACCAAGGCGTCTTTAGCAACTATTGGTGCTCAGTGTGGTGGAAAAGATCACGCAACAGTATTGCACGCCTACAGAACGGTGAACAATCTGATTGAAACTGACAAGCAGTTCCGCGGTTACATCGCAGACCTTGATAAGAAGATAAAACTCTCGTAAGCCATGAGCGCGAACCGCGTGTTAATGGTTTGTCTAGGAAATATTTGCCGAAGCCCAATGGCCGAAGGCATTCTTAAACGCAAGGCCCGATTTTCGGGCCTTGCTCTTTTTGTAGACAGTGCAGGTACCTCTAACTGGCATCAAGATGAACGCCCTGACGAACGAGCCTTGGCAGAAATGACGCTAAATGGAATCGACATTTCAGGTCAGCGGTCTCGCCAATTCAAACTCGGGGATTTTGATAAGTTCGACCATATTCTGGTGATGGACACTTCTATCTTGCAATGGCAAGAAATGAGAATGACAAGGCCAAGGTGCATTTGATACTTGATTTTGGAAATGAAGTAAAAGGCAAATCTGTTCCAGACCCGTATTATGATGATGGTTTTGGCCGGGTGTACGAACTTTTGGATTACGCATGCAATTCTTTCATTAAAACGATAAAATGAGTACAGGGATATTGTACCTAATTCCTGTTTCGATGGGAGAAACGAATAACGATAGGTTATTCCCAGCCATAAATCTTCGATTGCTGGAAGAGTTGGATTACATGGTTGTTGAGAACGAAAAGACGGCAAGACGATTCATCCGCTCTACTGGAAACAAAAGAGATTTCAACAAATTGGAGTTGATTCTACTTGATAAGCGAACGAGACGCGATGAAATTTCGAGACCAATTGAGCTGCTATTGCAAGGAAAAGATGTTGGAATAATGTCTGAGGCGGGTTGCCCAGGCGTAGCAGATCCAGGTCAGATTTTAATGGCCGAAGCCCATTTGTACAACATTAAGGTGGTTCCGTTAATCGGGCCTTCCTCCATCCTACTCGGGCTAATGGCTAGTGGGTTGAATGGGCAAGGATTTACGTTTAACGGCTACTTACCGATAGAGAAAAAAGAGAAGATTCATAAGTTGCGCGAACTCGATTCGCGGGTTGCAAAGACGGGAGACACGCAGATTTTTATGGAAACTCCGTACCGTAACCAAGCCATGTTTGACGACATCTTGAAAACCTGCAACGCCAAACACAAACTGTGTGTGGCGGTAGATATAACGCTAGAATCCGAGCAAATAAAAACATTAGCCATTGATGAATGGAAGGCCATGAAAATTGACATCCATAAGCGGCCTTGTATGTTCTTATTGGGTAAATGATTACTGGTGCATTCTAATGGAAGAATCGGAACGCTTGTATTACCCACCTGGTGGCATCCTGATTTGGATGGTCATTTTTTTGGAGCTTTTCACATTCTCAATGGGATTAGTAGCTTTCAACTTTTATCGTGTTGATGAGCCAATAATTTTTGCCGAAGGCCAAGCGATGCTAAACACAGCGCTCGGAATGATTAACACCTTGGTATTGCTAACAAGTGGTTTTTTAATGGCGCTGAGCGTGCAAGCGCTGAAAAGTGGCAAAAAGAAAACCAGCATTTCTCTCATGCGTACAACAGCACTTCTAGGAGTGCTTTTTATTGTACTTAAAGCAACTGAGTATTCGGAAAAGCTACAGATTGGAATTGGCATCGAACATGATGCCTTTTTCATGTTTTATTGGCTTCTAACTGGCTTTCATTTCATACATGTTCTTATAGGCGTTGTAATCCTACTGTTTCTTTCCGTCAGAACTGGGAATGCCGTATATGGACCTTCAAACTTAGCCGACATTGAAGCTGGCGCTGCTTTTTGGCACATGTGTGATCTTATATGGTTAATGCTGTTTCCTGTAATCTACCTTCTTCACTAATGCCTAAAAACAGCAAGCGTACTACTACGAAAACCATAACTATAGTTTGGTTTCTGCTTATGACCCTAACTGTTGCAAGCTTTTATCTATCAGAAAATCAGTTTTCCGGATTCAGTCTTGCCGTTGTTCTGATGGCAATTACCGTGGCGAAATTTATGAGTGTAAGCCTTTGGTTTATGGAGCTAAAGCAAGCCCATCCAGTATGGAGTTTGGCTTTGGTGATGCTACTTACCGTTTTTTCAGCACTGATTATTTTTAGCACTGGCTAGAAATCTTGCCATCCAAAGTACTACGCCATCCTCGGCCTCAGCCTTCTCACGTACAAATCGGCCAACATCCAAACGGTAAAGATTGCCGACATGATGATGGATAAGGGTAATGTAAGGTTGTACCATTCGGTGAAATAATTGTGATAGCACAGATTGTAAAGCGGTACAAACATGAGGAAGCGTGCAATTTCTACAATGTAAAACCATGGTTTGTTTTCCATAATTGCGCCTACCGAAAGTGTACTCAAACAGATGAGGAAGAAGAACGCTACTTGGTAAAACAGCGTTAGGTTTTGTATCTCGCCCATGTATGCCGTGAGGAAGTAGGTGAGCAACAGAAACTGTAAACTGACATAAATTTGAAGGTGTAATGGTGTCTCAGTAGCGTATTTCTTGACTACAGAAGTTGCAGTTTTGCCGCCATCACTTACCTGTCCAAGCAATCGACCTAAATATTCTGGCCCACGGAAAATGAGCGCTATTTTCTCTTTAACGGTTTTCAGTTGCTTACTTCCTTCCCACATCTCAGCATAAAAATGAAAATTGGCCCAAACCGTATTCCAGCTTTTTAGCTGAGTAGTAATCCCATAAATACACTCTTCTTTTTCGTCAATAAATGTTCCGTGTAGTCGATCCCAAAGGATGAAGGTTGCGGCATAATTATGATCTAAATACTGCTCGTTGGTGGCGTGATGTACGCGATGATGCGCTGGAGAATTGAAGATAAATTCGAACCATTTTGGCATTCTATCAATGGCTTTGGTATGAATCCAGTACTGATACAGCGTTACAATACCCGCAGCAGCACCAAAACTCAAAGGGTCTATTCCGAGAAACGGGATTGGCAAAAACAACGGGAATGCCAGCAGATTATGAAACCAACTCTGACGCAAGGCCACGGTAAGATTGTATTCTTCGCTTTGATGATGAACGATGTGCGCGCCCCAGAAAATATTCCACTCGTGCCCCCACCTGTGTGCCCAGTAGAACACATAATCGAACACAACAATGGCAATAAGTACACTGTACCAACTTGGTTCAATGGAAAAGAATCGCAGATTCTCGTAAATCAAAGCATACATCATTAACAGTCCAGCCTTGGTTAAAGCCCCAACTGCTTGACTTCCGACACCGATATTTAGGTTAGTAATGCTGTCTTCAAAATTGAAGTCCTTTCCTCCTTTCTTAAAGTAATTATGGATGAATTCGCCAATGATGGAAAGGAGAAAAATTGGAATTGCCCAAAGAATGTAATTCGGATTCATTAGAAAATAAAAAAGGGGTTGAACTTCAACCCCTAATTTAAACTCTTATCTCCTTAAAATCAAGTCATTATATCATTTCACACTAATGAGCTCGACATCAAAAATTAGATTCGTTTTAGGCTGTATCATGGCCCCAGCACCTCTATCACCATAAGCCAATCGATAAGGAATTAGCAACCTGGCTTTCTCCCCCACTTTGAGGTAAGCAATGCCTTCATCCCAACCTTTAATTACTCGGTTAACTCCAATTGGAAAGCTAATAGGCTCGCCTCTGGATACCGAACTATCGAAAATGGTTCCGTCATACAAGTAACCAGTGTAATGCACCGCTACTGTAGACCCCGTGGTTACTGGTGCGCCTTCAGTTTTATTTAGTCGAATGTACTTTAAACCAGTCCCGGTTGAAATGGTATCTAAGCCGGCAGTTTCAAAAGGTACCGGCTTAATTGTCTTTTTAACATCCATCAATTCAACATCGAAAATCAAGGTTGAATTGGCTGGAATGGTTGGCCTATCTGCTGCCCCATAACCCAGTTCTGAAGGAATGATTAGTGTTGCCGAATCGCCCACGTTTAGGAGTGCAATGCCTTCATCCCAACCTTTAATTACCTTTCCTTCTCCCAGTGGGAAACCAAACGGATTTCCTCTGTCGTAAGAATTATCGAACGGAGATCCATCTAGTAATCTACCAGCATAATGAACCATTACCTTATCACCCGCTTCTGGTTTTACTCCATCACCTTTTCTCCACACTCGGTACTTGAGGCCAGAAGCTGTTGTAATCGTATCAACCACTGGAGCAGCAGCTGTTTTTCCTGTTTTCTGAGACACTTTGCAGCCCGCTGTAAAAAGCGAAGCAACAATTAGAATAAGGGATAATCTTTTCATTTTCAATTTTGGTTTATTGGATCTAATACGTAAATCACCTGTAAGTCGTATACCACTACCGCCTTTTTGGGGATACAATCCTCGTCTCCCAGAAGGCCAAAAGCGAGGTGCGAAGGTAAAATTATTTTAACCTTGTCTCCCTCACGAAAGTGCAGAACCGCTTCTTCCAATCCGCTCTCCACTCCGCCTCTTCCAACTAGGAATTCTTTGGGTCCTAGGTCTTTTGACGTGTAGCAAACTTTTCCGGTGAGTAGGCTTGTTTCGTAAGCACACTGAATCACTTTTCCTTCCTCAACCTTTTTACCATCTCCCTTTTGGTAAATCTGATATCGAAGACCAGAACCGGTTTCAGTCACATTCCACTTATTCCGATTGATGTAATTCTCGATGTCCTGATTTTCAACCTCCACAAGCGCTTGATTAGCCTTTACAAGTGGTTGTTTGAACTTGGCAGGATTAACAGGAGCGTCTGGTTTTGGGGTGTTGCAGGACAAGGCAATTGTCAAAATGAAGAAGATTGAAAACGTAAAACGCACCTTTTATTATTTCAATTTATCTGCATACTCAGGTAAAAGCCCAACGAATTTATCGATGGTTTCTTGCAACCCAAGATCAGATTTACCACCAGCTGCATTCCGATGACCTCCGCCTTCAAAATGCGTTCTGGCAAACATATTCACATCAAAATCTCCGATAGAACGGAATGAAATCTTAATCAATTCTTCTGCCTCAATGAAGATGGCTGAGAAACAAACACCTTCTATGGAAAGCGGATAATTCACCGTGCCTTCGGTATCGCCTTTTTGGAAATGAAAACGCTTTTTTTCCTCTAAGGAAAGTGAAATAAACGCAGTTCCGTACTTCGAGAAAACGTTCAATTTATCGTCAATACAGTAACCTAACAAGCGAAGTCTGTGCTCTGATGAAGTGTTGTTCACCAGATTGTAAACCTCCGCATTATCCACCCCCAAATCCATTAAATCTGCCACAATACGATGTGTTTCAGCGGTTGTGGACGGAAAGCGAAAGCTTCCACTATCAGTCATAATACCTGTGTACAAACACTCTCCAGATTCTTTGTTCGGAATCTTATCACCCATCATTTCTGCATACCTATGAATGAGCTGTGCTGTGGAACATGCAGATGTGTCTGACAATATAAAATCAGCAAAATCATCGGGTTGAGGATGATGATCAATCATAACCTTCACATTCTTCGACCTTAGAATTACATCTTCTAAACCAAAAGCCCGACTTGGAGTATTAAAATCGAGGCAAAACAGAACCTCCGCAGCATTGATGAGCGATTCGGCATTAGCCTCATTTCCCTCATGAAACACCACTTTATCGGTTCCCGGCATCCATTTTAAGAATGTTGGGTAATCATTTGGCATAATCACATCCACCTTGTGTCCGTTGGAAACGAGGTAATGGTACAATCCGAGCGAAGAACCAATGGCATCTCCATCCGGACTTTTATGAGAAACAATGGCAATTTGTTTGGGGGTTGAAAGCAATGCTTTCAGTTCGGTAAAGTCGGTTTTACTCAATTTTCAGTCTTATTTAAGGATTGCGAAGTTAACCAATTGGGGCGCGAGGCTTTTTTCTATTTTCGCGGCAAGTTTAAAACACACAAAAACAACAATGGCAACTAACAGAACATTTACAATGGTTAAGCCAGATGCAGTTGAAAAAAACTACATCGGTGGAATTCTTGAAAAGATAAACGGAGCAGGATACAGAATTGTGGCAATGAAGTACACTCGTCTTTCTGCAGAGCAGGCGGGCAAGTTTTACGAAGTTCACAGTGAGCGTCCGTTTTACGGTGAGTTGGTTGAGTACATGAGCTCAGGTCCTATTGTGGCTGCCATTTTAGAAAAAGATAACGCAGTTGCAGATTTTAGAACCCTGATTGGAGCTACCGACCCGGCAGAAGCCGCAGAAGGAACAATTAGAGCTGCTTTTGCAGAAAGCAAAGCGAAAAACGCTGTGCACGGTTCTGATAGTGACGAAAATGCCGCGATTGAAGGAAATTTCTTCTTCTCTCAAGTTGAGCGTCCGTAACTGATTGAATAATATTTAATTGAAGCCCCGTCCATTTTATGGATGGGGCTTTTCATTTCTAATAATGTCATCGGTTTTAGGCTGATTATCTTGCGCTTCTTAATGCTTCAGCAACCAACCTATTTGTATCGCGTATTTGAACGGTCATTCCTACTAGAATGGCTGTTTGCGTTTGCAGTAGTTGTTGTAGCAAGATTGCCCTACTTACTAAGTGCACATGTCTATTTTGATGGCGATGAGGCCATGCTTGGTATTATGGCGAGAGATCTACTGAACGGAACCAACATTCCCTTTTATTTCTACGGCCAGAATTACGGGCTTTCCTTTTTCGAAGTACTCTCAGCTGCGGTGTTTATACCGTTTCTAGGCAGCAGTCTTGCAAGTCTAAAACTTGGTGGAATGCTTCTCTTTTCACTTGGAATTCAGCGTTTTGTGCGCGTTTTTAGAAAACTAGAGTTCAATCAAATCGCATTCTTATTGGCGGTAATAATTCTGGCTTTATTCCCAACTTGGCTGGTTTGGGCAACAAAACTTAGAGGCGGATACATTACCGCATTTGTAGGAATAGCATTTATCCTAGAGCAAGTACTTCTTTACCGAAAATGGGAACGGAAAAATTGGGTTGTAGTCGTCATTATTGGCAGCATCATTATTTGGGCACAGCCGCTTTTCTTACTTCCCGTTTTACCATTACTAGTAAAGCGGTTGTTTTCTATAAACAAGACAGATATTCTGCCACTAATAGCAATTGGTTTAGTGTCTTTGATTTTACTGCGATTACCCGCTTATCTCAACAGCGATTATTGGACCCCAACTGGAGTTGGCGTTTTCGAATTCCAAAATTTCAGCACGTATTTAATAGACGGTTTTTGGTCAAATTTTACCGGTTGGTTTTCATACAGAGACCTTTATAAAGTACCTGAAATGGTGAAATGGAGTGCACTTGGTCTTTCAGTTTGTGTGGTGCTGCTATTCGCATTTACTTTAAGCAAGTCCAAACGTGAGCAAAAGACAAACCTGCTTCTTCTCGCTTTAGGCATAGTGCTTTCAGCAATACCTGTAGCCTTTTTTGGAGTTTCGGGCGGGAGGTATTTACTACCGTTCTATACTGGAATAATGCTTTTACTTACCACAACCTTAGTCTATCTCCATACAGTAAGTTTCAATCAACTTGCAAAAGCTATAGGACTGCTGACACTTGTTCTAGTTATGCTGCCAGGCGTTTCTGGATACAGTAATTACACAGGGTTTTGGCTAGAACCCAAATTAAACGACATGCAGGTTTTGAACGAGCTTAGAGCAGAATTGAAATCGCGAGATATCAACCACGCGTTCGTTTCTGAGTGGCAACTTGCTTGGCAGTTGAACTATCTCGGTAATGATGAAAGCAGCTTTCGTTATCTGTTTGAAACGGACCGAGTGCAGCGCTACATTGAAGATGTGAATGAGTGTTATTTAGACTCAGAATGCAAAATAGCCATGGTTGGTACGCATTGGCCGTTACACGATATGCAGAACCTCTCCGACTGGAATACGAGAATGGAGCGCGTGAACGACAGGTTCTATATTATGAACGAACCAGAAGTGATATTCCTAGAAACAGGTGGATTTGAACTTCCTACTGCTAGTTTGAAATCAAATTAGCGCTTCATTACACCTTTGCCAATTCCTACAATCCAACGCTTAAAAACGGGACCTTTCCTGCCCTTCTTACTTCCTTTTCTAAAACTATCGAAGTAGAATTTAGTGTAAACAACCGCCCAATCTGCACAGCTTCTGTGGGTGAATTTCTTTCCTCCTGCCTTGCGTAATTTGACGTTTTCCGCACCATTCTCAACCATGTAAGCATGGGCTACTAAAGCGTTTTTATAGACAACTTCTTCGTCTCCCACACAATAGCAAATTTGCATTGGCCTCTTAGGCACCCAATTGTCCATACTGTTCTCGGCAAGCATTTTTTTGAACACAAAGTTTGGGTCATTCATAAACAAATCAATCATGCTATCTGAAAGCATGTCTTTAGGAATCAATGGCAATGTATCGTTGATATTACCAACCGAGTGCTTTCCATTAAACACACCCATTACAATCTCATTGTATGGTGGTTTAAACACAATATCGTAGAAGTCATCTCGATGAAAAATGTGGTAAACCTCATTATAACCAAGCAACAAATAAGGTAAATAATGTGGCTGGGTATATGGGTGAAACATGACTTCAGCCTGCACACCATCCAAATCGTAAGGACCAGACATTGGAGAAGATGCAGTTACAGTGTATTTGTCTGAATACTCCTCTTGTAATTTTCTGTGAACCGCCATTGCTGCGTGCCCGCCTTGAGAATATCCAGAGATGAAAATCATTGGGTCTCTTTGCAGTTTTAATAGGCTATCTAATTCAACAACAGCTTTCATCATGTCAATTCCTGCGTTAGCTTCGGAGTCTGCATGAATGTATAAATGGCGTCTTTCGCCAAAGCCAAGGCCAACATAATCAGGTTCGCAAACCGCATATCCATCCGTGCTAAACATCAGGCAAATTTGGTCCTCACCGTTATAACCTAATTTCCGTTGTGGACGAATTGTAGTTCCATGATTGTAGATTAATAATGGCGCTGGTTTTTTAGGATTAATCGGCACAAAATAAAGCCCTGAAGCAAGTACACAGCTGCTATCTCCATAGGTGGTACAATACGTAATATCATACACATCTACCCCATTTTTAATTGGGGCAATTACTCGCGGAATGCCCATTCCTTTCCAACGCGATTTCAGCTTATCCACAGAGAATGAATCTACTTTGGTGTAGCTAATTAGCTGTGCAGAAGCACTAAACGACAGCAGCAGTATGAGTATGAAAAAGGAGAGAATCGTTTTGTTTTGCATGTGCTTGAAGCTCGGTTATTGGCGAAGTTAGCAATGCATGCATTGTAATTCAATCAGATCATAGGAAACTGTAAAAATGGCTTGCACTTTTGGTATATTTCGGTTCAATAACTAGAATTATGAGAAACCTACTATTGGCTCTTGCCATCCTGTTTGCATCAACCGCTGTTCAAGCCAAGGAAGATTTTTCGCTTACCATTTATGAGACCTACGAAAGCTATCAAAGCAAAAAAGGTCAGTCTATGTTTGAATTTATCGGTTACGATTGGACCTTGGGCTCTTTGCATCTCTTCTACCGAGTGAAGAAAAAAGACGAAGGCAAGGTTAAAGCCACAACGATTTACGGCTTTACAGTTGGGGACCAGTTTTACCGCGTTATTAGCGGCAGGCCTTACAGAGTATTGTTGGAAGGGAAAATTGTGTACTACGAAAATGGAATTGCTCACCTAAACATGCTTATTGGTGACGAAAAATCATCGGATGTTGAGCTTGGTGGATGGAGTTTTATCTCAGATAAATTGAACACAGAAATCATCGAATTTCCTTCAGCAAAAGCAGATAAAGAATTTGGAGATAAACCTGCTTTGCAGCCACTTTTTGAGTGCATGATAAAACTCAAGAAGAAGAAAACGGAGAAGATTAGAGAGTGCATTAAAGAGAATAATTAGCGCTGAATTTCGTTAGCGGATTCATGAATCATAGTTTCCGCATCTTATTTGCCTTTCTTCTTACAGCACCTCTTGTTTGCGGGTTCAACTGCTCGCTTAATTTAGATTACCAGGCTCTTTTCAAGGCAAACCCGAGCTATTGTTCAGATGGGTTTGATTTTCCAGTCGGCCCACCTAACGCGAAAAACTATTACAATGCCCAGCCGTTTGGTAAGAATTACCATTTAGGAGACGATTGGAACGGAACCGGTGGTGGAAACACAGATTTAGGAGACCCAATCTATTCCATTGGAAACGGATACGTTTCTGCTATTGAAAACCATGGAGCTGGCTGGGGAAATGTGATTCGAATTGTGCATTTCATCAAGGATAAAAATCTACTAGTCGAATCGCTCTATGCGCATTGCAATGAAATGCTTATTGAACCTAATACGTGGGTAAAACGAGGTCAGAAAATTGGAACAATTGGCAATGCTGAAGGTGCTTATTGGGCACATCTTCACCTTGAAATTAGAACAGAAGTTGACATGGATTTAGGAGGCGGATATTCGGAAGAAACAGACGGCTATACCGATCCTACCGCTTTCATTAAACTAAACCGTCCCAAAAAGGAATAGCTAGTATCTGAGTTTGACCATCTTCTGCTGGTATTTTCCAGAATCAGATTCGACTTGAACGTAATAAATGCCTTCGGACATATTCTGCAGTCCTGTAAAGCGGAAAGTAACCGCACAAGTTTCGCCAACGGCAGCTTCCATTCTTTTCATTTCTTGGCCTAGGTTATTCACCAATCTAATTACCACATCTTGCTTTGCAGAAGAGTAAAACGCTCCATCAATTGAATTTACAAACGGATTGGGATAGATAGGAAATAGCTCGCTTTCATCAAGATTTGAAGGCGTAAAACCCGATAAAATGAGATTTGCCATAGCAAAATTGGGAATGCCATTCCCGTAAAAATCATCAGGATTGGTGAACTTATGTGCGCTTTCTTCAATAGCATGAAAAATTTCCATGTTGGTAAGACTTGGATTCGCCTGCCACAGACATGCAGCCATTCCCGCCAGAATTGGGCTTGAGAACGAAGTTCCGTTTCCAAATACCACTTCACCAGATTCGTTGATTATTGCAGACTGCTGACCTTGAGCGCAAACATTGGGTTTTATATCACCATCTGAACTTGGTCCAATTGAACTGAAATTGGCGTAATCTCCATTGGCATCTACAGCACCGATAGCCAAAACGCTATCACCATCAGCTGGTGTGCCAATATACTGCCATGCAGAGGCTCCAGAATTTCCCGCACTATTCACCACAAGAATTCCCTTTGAAGCCGCTATATCTGCTCCTATGGCCCCATGTGTTGTGTTCCCATCCATATCCGCATAGGTGTGGTCGAAAATTGGATTGAGAAAGGTTGTATATCCCAAAGAGGAATTAATAATATCAGCACCCGCACTATCAGCATACTCAGCACCAGCAACCCAGTAGTCTTCCTCTATTGGATATTCCGTTCCTGCATCTTCTGTTCTTAGCAATAAATAGCTTGCTTCGGGTGCAGTACCAATCATGGTTCCTGGTTCGTAAGCCGCCATGGTAGACAACACCATCATTCCGTGGGGATGATCGTTGTATACGCTATCGTTCTGGGCAACAAAATCCCACGTTGAAATCAATCGATTATTGAAATGAAGGCTATCGAATATGGAGTGCACATCTACATGAGGAAAACCAGCATCCAGCACCGCAATCAGCATTCCTTCACCCTTAAAACCTGCCTCATGCAAACCAATTCCACCAAGCATATCAATCTGATTAAAGGCGAATCCGTAATCTTCCTCAGGGGTAGAAATAGCACCTCCGCCTTTAGAAGTAATTTCTAAATCGAACTTACTATTTGATGCAGGTTTCTCTGTTTTACCAACGGCTGAATGATTTACCACAAAGGGTAAATCAAGCACGGCTTGAAGAATAGCTGAGTCAGGAATATGTACCGAAACCGAATTCAACCACTTAGAGTGAGTGAGGTAGATAGTGCCCTCGTCTAAGACTGCCTGAATGTACGCTGGGTCCACTGGCAAGTCAGATTCTGAAAGGTTTATTGCCTGAGCAGAACGTCTGTCTAGTGCGCGTTGGGACAGAAACTCTAACGGCTGCGAAAGCTCAAATGGAGTGTTGTTTTTGTCTGTAAACTGAATCCAATACTGCTTTGGACCCGACTGGGCAAAGCAAGCAAACGGAACGAAAATCAAGAAAAGGGCTTGTATTTTTCTCAAGGGCCATAATCTGTAATTACCATCTCAAAAGTGAATCCTACACTGTCTAAATCGGCAGGATTTCCAGTTGTTACAGGCTGAATATCATATATGCGCAGTTGCTTGTGCACGAGGCCAATATCCTTCGCATAAACTTCTTTTGCAAACACATTTAAGCCTAAAACTGCAGGTCTATCAAGTTGCAACACGGTTACCGTTGAGTCGAATGTAAAACCATTGACAGTATATGGTTCGTGCACATTTTGATAAACGTACTCCCAAACTTCGGGTACGGTATTTTGATGATAGCTCTGCTGCAAAGACTGCAAAGTATTCTTGCTATTACCATCCCACGTTTTACCTGCTTTTACAGGGAAATTGTGCTTAATGAACACTACATTTTCTTCATTTTGTTCTGCTATTTCAGGAGTTCTGGTTCTATGCCAAACGTCTTTGATATCGGTAAAATCGGCCTGAGTGTCTTGTTTCCAATATCGCTCTACTCGTATAGCAGGCCGATTTTCTTCATCCAGAAAAGTGGATTCGTTTACGTCTTTAAGCAAATAATGTGCTTCAGCAGATCCTATTGGTCCAATTGGGTCATCTTGCCAAACAGAATCAACTTGGTATTCCACATATGTGCCTATCTCGGTCGGGAAATACTCGTATCCGATGAATGGAAGCTCAGTATCCTCGAGGTAGCATGAGCTTAAACCCAAACTAATCACACAAAATATTGCAGCTACTTTTTTCAATGATCTTTCTTAATAAATCCGCCTCCTATCACATCATCTCCTTCGTAAAACACTGCCGATTGGCCTGGAGCAATTGCACTTACCTCCTCATAAAACCTAACGTACATTTCTGCACCTCGTTGCTCTACTAGTGCCTTGCTTCCAGCATGTTTGTATCTAACCTTAACCATCGCTTCAATCGATTGTGGTAGCTCAGCATACTTCACCAAATTCATACCCCGAACCGTCATTTCGGTCTTCAATAAATCATCAACCAGTCCTAACGTAACAGTATTCGTATCTGGATGAATACCAGTAACATACATAGGTTCTCCTAAAGCTATTTCCAAACCTTTTCTCTGCCCAATTGTATAGAATGGATATCCCTTGTGCTTGCCAAGCACATTCCCGTTTTTATCAACAAATAGACCACCATCAACAGATTCTTCAAGTCCTTTAACTCTACGTTTCAAAAACCCTCTATAGTCGTTATCAGGAATAAAGCATATCTCATAACTCTCGCTCTTTTTAGCTATTGCTTCATAACCGCTATCTAGCGCCACTTGCCTAATGTCTTTTTTGTGCATTTTTCCAAGCGGGAAGATTGTGCGAGCCAAATTTTCTTGACTTAAGCCCCAAAGAACATATGACTGATCTTTTGATTGATCGACCCCTTTTGAAATTACGTATCGGCCGTTTTCTTCTCTTACTTGAGCATAATGACCTGTAGCAATGAACTCGCAATCCAACTGATCCGCTCGTTTCAATAAAGCGTCCCACTTAATGTGCGTGTTACACAACACACAAGGATTGGGAGTTCTTCCAGCCACATATTCATCCACGAAATTGTCAATGATATAATCGCCAAACTCTTCTCTGATATCGATAATGATATGGGGAAATCCAAAATCAACGGCCATTTGACGCGCATCATTTATGTCATCCAAACTGCAGCAGCCCGTAGTTTTGGTACTGCCTCCGGCAGACGCATAATCCCATGTTTTCATGGTAACTCCAACCACCTCGTAACCTTCATTATGCAGCATCATGGCCACAACAGAACTGTCGAGACCACCACTCATAGCTACTAAAACTTTGCCCTTACTCATTGCTTCTTTTCCTCCCAATCTATTGTACTTACAAGTACTCCATTTTCCCAAACTTCAATCTTGTTGGTACTACCATCTTCATTAAAGTAGGTAACCTTTCCATTCAATAGGTCTTCGTGATACCAACCTTTCACTTTAACCTTAGTTCCAACTAGTTGTTCAGTAATCTCATCTGGACCGCCCATTTTGCCCGGTGTTTTCTCCTGAACGAACTCTCCAATGTCATAAAACTCTTGAAATTCTCCCTCTCGATTTCCTTTCTTGTAATTGTATATGCTTTTCGGAATCTCACTATCGTAATAGTCAGTAAACTCTCCATTCTCCCGCTTTGTGGATTTAAGCACACCATTATTATAAACATCCTGCGTATAAACGGAGCCATTTGCATTGAAATTTAGCCAAACTCCTACTCGTATTCCTTTGTGATACTTTCCCTGAACCTTTGGCTTTCCTTTTTCGCCATACATTTTAAAGGAACCGTGCAAATTTCCGTTCTCATAGTTTGTATCAACCCACGGTTTTCCATCATCAAAAAACTTTTTCCATACACCATTCTTCACGCCCATGGTATAGTAGGTTTCTTCGCCAAGCTGTTTGTTAGCATAAAATGTCCTTTTCGAGCCATTTAGGGTATCCATCACGTAAGATTCTTCCAAAACCAGTAATTCGTCTTCATTGAAATACTGCCACAGGCTATCTTTCTTCATCTCTACGTAGAGACCTTTGGCTTTAATCTTTCCGTTTTTATGATAGACGTGATTGGCAACCGAACCATCTCCAACGTGGTTATTAGTGGCTTGAAGACTTCCGTTATTGTAGAAATACTGAAAAAGCCCAAAAGGTTTATCGTCCTTAAACTGACCCTGATAGCGTAGCTTTTGATTAGGATATCGCTTTTCCCACTTACCTTGTTTGAGACCGTTAGGATCGGTCATATTAATGTCTTGCGCAACCGAAAAGGTTGTGCATACAATTAGAAGGAATGAGGAAAGGATTATGCTTCTGAAAAAGGTATTCATCTATTTGTCAAAGATAAGCTTTGGGTTTGTGCTAATGGCAACAGTTATAACGGTTTTGTAGCACAGATCATTTCACGCTTTCCAGGTGGACCAGGTACTTTTTCCACTTCAAATCCAGCAGCAATCATATTACGTTTAACATATCCCTTGCAGCAATAGGTGGTTAGTATCCCTCCTTGGCTCATCCAAGAATGCAATTTTCCAAAAACTTCTATTGTCCACAATTCAGGCTGTGTTTCTGGTTCAAATGCATCATAATACACCAAGTTGAAATTTACGTTTGGGTGATAATGTTGCAACGCTACCTGGTGTTTTGTTAGCATAAACTGGTCCGAAATTGCAGTCGCTTCATTCCAACTACTGGAGTGCATGGCTTCAAACTGACGCGCCATCATTACCGAATCTTCCGGCAAAGTATAGTTTTTCATAAGAGATGCTGGTAACGGATTCACCTCTAAACCGTGGTAATCAATCTCCACTTTTGTACCTAGAACTGCCTGAAACGTCAGAAGGGCATTCAGACCAGTCCCAAATCCCATTTCAAGCAAAGTGATTTTCATCACACCATTATCTACGAGCTTTCGCAAACCTTTACCTATAAAAACGTGTTGTGATTCTGTAAATGCTCCGTGCCGTGAATGATATGTTGAACCAAGCTCTTTATTGAGCACGGTTTGAGACCCATCCTTGGTAGCAACAATTTCGAGAGACGAATTAGACAGCAAAGAATCACTCATTAAGAAGGAACAATAAGATTTAAAGACATGATTACGAAGGAACAATTTGAAAGCGGTTATACCTACTTAGAATACCGCAACTTGGTGGATAAGAAGCTAGCCAAAGGAGAAACTACGGGGCCGAAAAATTCTGAAGAATACGTTCAACACACAAAAATGAACGTACATAGAATGAATCGATGGGACAAGTCTATTGAACTGAGCAGTGATTTAAAGCAAAAGCTAGAATCTCTAAAATGCCCAGTAAATTGGTTGGTATTGTCTGAAGGATGGTGTGGTGATGCCTCTCAAAACCTTCCATTCTTGAATAAGATGGCTGAGAGTTCGCCAAATATTCAGCTTCGAATTCTTTTAAGAGACCAGAATCTTGATGTTATGGACCAGTATTTAACCAATGGTGGTCAGGCTATTCCAAAGCTAGTGGTGCTAGATTCTACCATGAATGAAATTGGAACTTGGGGACCAAGACCATCTGAAATTCAAGAAATGGTACGGGTTGGCAAGTACGAAAAAGGCATGAATTCGGAAGAAATTGGCATTATGGTACAGAAATGGTATGCGAAGGATAAAGGCAAAACAATTGAAAACGAGATGCTTGAAATTATTGCCAACCTAGATTGTGTTTTAGACGAACGACCTTAACATTCCTTAACGAACTACGTATTTTAATTAAGAAAAAGCTCCAATACATTAGCTCCCGATGAAACGACTGCTACTCTTTATTATCCCAGTAATGCTTGCAAGCCCAGCCTTAGCTGAGCTTTACTCAGGCTTTAATGGCATTGAGAGAATAGTTGATACCAGCCCTGAGTGGGATGCTAAGATTTACCCCAACCCAAACAATGGTGTATTTAACGTGATGATTAGTGGAAGCTCTGCTTCTTTAAATGTTATGGTTTTTAATGTGATAGGCGAAAAGGTTTTCGAGCTTAAAATACTCGGAGACCACGGTGCGAAAATCGACTTGTCTACTTTAGAAAAAGGGTTGTATGTAATCCAAATTTTGGACGAGAAAAAAGGTGAAATAGTTACCCGCAGAATGCAGATTGACTAATTACTTTATCCTGCGTTCCTTCTTAATTCTTTCGTAAGCTTCCGTTAATGCTTGGAATTTTTCCTTTGCGGCATTTTGGTGCTCCGCACCTAAGTGACTTACCTTATCTGGATGATATTTTACTGCCATTTTACGATATGCTTTCTTCACTTCATCGTCTGTAGCACTTTGCGAAATTTCTAAAATGGTATAAACACTTGCATCGTTTTGAACCAAAAACATGGCCTTAATAGACATAAAGTCTTTCTTGCTAATGCCCATATAAGAGGCAATTCGCGTAAGCATATCTAACTCGCTGCCATGTATTTCCTTGTCTGCATTTGCCAACTGAAACAAGTAATGCATTAGCTGTAAACGTGAAGCATGGTCCATAAACGACCGAATCTGCATGCTCACCTGTCTAATTTCAATTGGGTTTTTAAGAATTTCTCGGAGTAAAAGAAGTTGCTGACCTGCTTTTTCAGGGCCAAATTGGCCGTTCAAAAACTGCTTTACAAATTCAAGCTCAGATTTCTTTACGGCATTGTCGGCCTTCATTACTGCTGCCGTGAGGATGAGCAGTGAAGCTTCGAAATCTCCAGTTGTGGTTCGAGTTTGGCGTCCTGAGTCTATCCTTGGTTCACCCCACTCCAACACATCACTTCCCGCTTTATCATAAAGAGTACCGAGGGCAAAACCTAATAGCGCGCCTATGGGGCCACCAAACGCCCAACCAAATGTTCCTCCAAGCCATTTTGCATACTTAGCCATTGCGTGCGAAGATAAGTTTAGGTTCTAGTTAGCGAAGTAATTACTGACGCATGATGAGGATAAATTTTCAAAAGCTCATCGCGATCAGCTAATTCAAAATCAGCAAAATCGAAGCCCGGAGATACCGTACAGCCTACCAAACACCATTCTCCACTATCAACTACTTCTGACGCAAACCAACTATTTGCAGGAATCACTAGCTGAGGTTTTTGTCCTGATTCTAAATTCAACCCAAGATGATGTTTTATGTGCTTTCCAGCGTGGTCGATCTCGTGGATAACAAGTCCATCTCCATCATAGAAATGCCACATTTCGTCACTCCTAATTCTATGAAAAGCAGAAAAATTATCCTTGGTGAGAAGGAAGTATATTCCTGTAGAGAAGCTTCTCTCTCCAACATCTGAAACAGTTAGAGTCTCGACCGAACGATAGGTTTCCGAATAAAAACCTCCTTCGGGATGGGGTTGTAGGCAAAGCCCTTTGACGTACTTACTAACCTTGCTCAATCCTTTTTAGACTTTTTACCAAGGGTTTCTAAAAGAGATGTGATAACCGACAAGACTAAGCTGAATAGTAGTGCATACCAGAAGCCACCAACCGTAAAACCATCAACCATTCTATCTGCTAGGAGTATAATTGCGGCATTAATCACAAGCAGGAATAAGCCGAGTGACAGAATGGTAACGGGTATTGTCAGTAATACAAGTATTGGTTTTAGCAATCCGTTTAGCAGCGCTAAAACCAATGCCACCCAAATGGCAGCAATGTAATTCGTCACCTCAACCTCAGGAAGAATTTCGGCAGTTAGAAAAACTGCCAGTGACGATATTATGATTTTGAAAAATATGTTCATCTCACTAAAATGTTTTAATACTGCATTTTGTTCGCGAAAATAAAAAAGGCCTGCTTTAACTGCAGGCCTTTCAATGTGAATTTTACTTTATTTAGTACAGTGAAATTCGTTGTGTTCTAACACCAGACGCATTAACAATCTGAACTAAGTAACTACCTGGTTGCGCTTCAATTGAAATGCTTGCACCGGTATTTGTCTTTGTAATAGTTGCCAAAATCTCTTTTCCTAATACATCGAACACCTGAATACTAGCTTCATCAAGGGCCGCTTCAATAAAGAAAACTCCATTGTTCGGGTTTGGATAAATGTTGAACCCAGCTATCGGATTAGCTTCTTGTACACCCACGCTTAAAAAGCTGAAATGTCCATTAATCAGTAAATCAACATTGGTGTTCTCTCGGTATGCTGCCCAAGACCCGCCTACAAACTCATAGCTCCTCCTAGAAATTGGACCTGCGGCTGCAGTTTCTGTACCTAAGAAAACGCCATCAGCCGTGTGGATAAAACCAAGATAAACGCCTCCTGAAGAAACTGTTTCAGCCAAAGGCAAAGGAACATTTACCCAGGCATCTGGAGTATAGCTTAGTGCGGAAACATCTACTTGCGCCAATATCGTGCCTGGCAAACCATTTGGTCCATCGGTATCCAGCACTTGAACAATAAAGGCATCCGCCCCATTTAATCCTGAGGCCACAAAAATATCTACAGCGGTGAGCGTAGCTGGGTAAACTGGCGGCTCAACATATATGGCCATGCCTCCACCTCCTGTCCAACCGACATTTCCGTCTGGTATGTTCTGGCTAGCGTAACTCAAAACCACATCTGGTGCGGTTACATCAACCGAATTAATCTCCGTTACCCGCATGTTGTTTCCGGGGTTAATGTCAGAACCATTGGACGTTTGCACATTAAAATAATACTGACCTGGACTTAAATTAACTGGTTGCGTATAGTTGACTGCTGCTGAGGCCCCAGCCGTTAATCCAGAAAGATTGTCGGTACTTGTGTATGCTGAAACGAGCGCTAGATTTTCTAATTCCGTGCTCACTGTAATGGCGGTTGTTACATCCGCATTCCCTACATTTTTAACAGTGGATGAAATGTTGTAGTCGAGATTGCTTTGAATAAACACGGCCTTATTATCAGTGTTCTCATTCCATAATGGAGTTATATCTGGAATGCTAATCAACGCCACTTGTGGAGCGTAAAACTTAACCGCGTACAAATCATTCGGAACTACTTCTGTAAACTGGCCCAAACCAAGGCCAATGTTTCCCGTAATATTCTCCATTCCGATAATTAAATCAGCAGCGCACCCAACATTATCTAGCAAGGCAGCTTGATCTAAATCTTTGTACTGGAAAGTGATACTTGAATCTTGATTTGATAAGATGATTTGAAAAGTGTTTTCGCCAATATATCCTGGAGCGGCTTGCTGCCACCAAGGCACATCTAAATAAGATATTACGAATCTGTCATTGCTGCTATCGTGCCAGTAGTATACAGATGCATTGGTGCCCGCAGCATTCATGATTAAGTCTGTCATAAGTGGGGCTAAATAGTTATCGCTAGCCCCACCAGGGGCCGGAATGGTGGGAAAGCAATGGGCAATATTCGACACTTGATCAAAACTCACCCAGCCATTAGATCCTATTACGAGTTCATTTACATCGTACCAATAGAAATGAAAATCCATGCCCATCGGAATAACGGTTGTGGCATTATCATCAGTAAGCCCAGTGACCTGAACGCCTACATCCTGAATATTTAGCCAGCTATAATTTGGGCCATTGGGATCATTACTGTCTTTCCAAGTATAGCCGAAGGCATCTGGACCGCCACTGGTTTGTGCGAATACGGATGATGCAAAAAACAGCATCACCCCAAAAAAGGTAATTAGATTTTTCATTGGGTTTGGTTTGGTTGGAGTGAAGTTAACGATCTTGCGAAAAGCTGATGCGGTAAATACAATTGGCGTGATCATCTGACACCAATAAACTTCCATCGGCCATTTCAAGAATATCCACTGGTCTACCAAACCTTTCTGCACCGCTCAACCAACCCTCTGCAAAAACCTCGTACTTAATTGCCTTATCTCCATCCAATTCGACCCTTGTAATTCTGTACCCATCAGGAATAGTTTTATTCCAAGAACCGTGTTCGGCAATGAAAATAGAACGCTGGTATTCGGCAGGGAAAATATTCTGCTCGATAAACGTGATACCTAAAGACGCCACATGTGCGCCAAGCTGCTGGGCAGGAGAAACGTACTCAGTGCAATTCTTTCCATCCCCAAATTTTGGGTCGAGGTACTCCCCTGCGTGGCAAAATGGATAACCAAAATGCAAACCTTTTTCGGGAGCATGATTCAATTCATCATTAGGCTTCGTATCACCTAACCAATCTCGGCCGTTGTCGGTAAACCAAAGATCTTTTGATGTTGGATGCCAATCGAAACCAACGGAGTTACGGATACCAGAAGCATAAACTTCCAATTCTGATCCGTCTTCATTCATTCGCATAATTGAAGCGTAACGCTCGTCCTCTTTGAGGCAAATGTTGCAGGGAGCGCCAACAGGCACGTACAGTTTACCGTCCGGCCCGAACGCAATGTATTTCCAACCGTGATGCTTGTCAGTTGGAAAATCATCTCTGATTGTCTCCATTTCTGGAGGCACCCTAAGGTCGTTGCAAACATCGCGCATTACAGAAACCCTACTAACCTCCGCTATGTATAGGTTTCCATTTTTGTAAGCCACGCCATTTGGCATGTTTAATCCAGATGCTAGAACATAGGTGGTATCCGCCTTCCAATCACCGTCTTTATCTACAACGGCATATACGTTTCCCTCTCCTCTACTTCCAACAAATATTATTCCTTCAGGACCTTGAGCTAGAGACCGAGCATTCTCAATCTCTGCAGCAAAAAGTTCGATTTTAAATCCTTCTGGCAGTTTAATAAGTTCAACAAAATTTTCAGGTTTTTGAGCGGTAGAATTAATAGTTGCAAATAAAAGAAGTGCTAAAATGAAACGCATTACGAATGCTGGTTGATGAATGAAAAAGTCAGCTCATTAAATTTTTCCGGCTCTTCAAATTGCGGAACATGACCGCATTTTTCAAACACCTCAAATCTTGCGGAAGGAACAAGTGCGTGAATTTGCTCTCCGTAATGAAATGGCAACACTTTATCCTCTCGACCCCACAGGATCATTTTGGGTAACTCGAGTTGATTAATTCGTTCATAATGTGGAACGTGATTCTCCAACATGAAATTTCGAAGCGTGCTTAAAAGCGCCCGTTTAGAGCCACTTATTGCCATTGGCGCAGAGAACCATTTAGCAAACCCTTTGTGCTTTTTCTTGTCAAAGACGCCCTTAATTGGCGCTCGTTTTAATATTTGGCCACCAAAAGTTCCAATCAAAGCCTCGCCTATTCCTCTTGCTTGAACTACTCTAATTCCAGGATCGTTAGGAGTTGGAATTCCGTAGCAATCAACGAGAAAAAGTGATTTCACTAACTCAGGATGATGGCTGGTATATCGCGTACTTATAGCTCCTCCCATCGAAAGTCCTATCAAATGGAAGGCAGTATCAAACTTTACAAAACTGAGAAGGTCTTTTAATTGAGACATGAACAATTCAGAACCGTGCTCTCCCTTCACTCTATCTGAAAAACCACGGCCATAAAGGTCAAATCGTAGCACCCGAAAGCCTTTTTCAACCAAATACGAGAATTGATAATCCCATACATGCATATGACCAATTAACCCATGAATTAGAACCACTTTCTCTCCTGTTTCCGGGCCGCCTAATTCGTACCTTACTTTTCCATCAGAGAGCTGCGCATATGCTCCGTGCTTCTCCATTTCCTTAAGAATGCTCATAACCCAAAATTATCCATCCTAAAGGGTTATTCCATTACATGTTTAATATTGTGACTGAAATGAAAAGTATTTCTCAAAATCTTCTCTCAATACGAGAACAATTACCAGCTAACGTGCTGCTTGTTGCAGTTTCAAAAACGCAATTGAATAGCGCCATAGAAGAGGCTTACGAAACGGGGCAACGCGTTTTTGGAGAAAACAGAATTCAAGAATTGGTGGCTAAAGCGGAGTCTTTACCCAGCGATATTCAATGGCACATGATTGGGCATTTGCAGAGCAACAAGGTCAAGTACATTGCCCCATTTGTATCGCTAATTCATGCTATCGATAAGCCAAAATTGCTTACCGAAATCAACAAGGAAGCCGCAAAAAACAACCGCACAATTAGAGTTTTACTCCAATTTCATATTGCAGAAGAAGAATCGAAATTTGGTTTTAATAAGAAAGAAGCGATTGAACTATTGAGTTCAAAAGAGTATGAATCATACAGTAATGTTGAAGTTATTGGGGTAATGGGAATGGCCACATTTACCGATAACGAAACTCAAGTGAGAGATGAGTTTAGAACGCTCAAGGATATTTTTGATGGACTGAAGCGTGACTTTTTCCCGAAAAATTCATCCTTCAAAGAAATATCCATGGGAATGTCTGGCGATTACAAACTGGCAATTACCGAAGGAAGTACCATGGTCAGAATAGGCAGTTCTATCTTCGGAAATCGAGGTTAAATCACCTACCTTCGCGCCCCGAAACATGGCGAAGATTTCAAAGAAAGATAGACCAGAGGTAAGTAAGAGCCTCAAAAGCAACGATGAGGCCATAGCCTTGAAGGCGATTGAAAAAGTAAAAAAAGGGGGTGATGCCTCCTTCATTCCAGAACTTCTTACCGTATTAACAGAGACTTCTGAAGTTGGAGTTGAGAGTGCTATTTCTCAACTTTTGTTCGATTTAAAAGAGGTTAGTGGCGTTGAGGCAATCGTGAATGAATTGACTAACCCTGCTTTTATCGATATACGTGTAATAATGCTTTCTGCGTGTTGGCAGTCTGGTATGGACATCAGTCATCGGCTTCCAGATTTAATCACTGTTGCTTCTACTGGCAGCTACATGGAGTGCCTGGAAGTGCTGACCATCATTGAAAACTGGGAAACTATTTCCGATCAAGAAATGTTGGAAAACGAGATACTCCGCCTTCAAGCTTTTCTGTCAGAATCGGACACACCAGAGAATGATGAAATGATTTTCAGCATTATTGAAGAAATGGAAAAATTTATCGTGCAATAGTTTTACAACCTATCCGTTACCGAGCCAACAACTAATAACATGACCAAGTTTTTTAAGTTCCTCGCCTTTGGGATAATGCTTTTTTCGAGCCTAGCCGCTACAAATGTGTTTGGCCAGACTAAAAATGACAGCCTACTGCAATTTTCTGGAGTGCTTCTTACGCAAGAAAATCTAGAGGCAGTTCCGTTTGCGAGTGTGCTTATTAAAGGCTCCAATAGAGGTACTATGTCTGACTATTTCGGGTACTATTCGTTTGTAGCCGAGCGAGGTGATACCATTCAATTTTCTTACGTGGGTTTTAAAGATGCCTACTTTGTTATTCCAGATTCTCTAAACAGCAAGAATTACTCGCTTATCCAAATGATGGATGTAGATACCATTATGCTACAGCCGGCCGTTATTTACCCGTGGCCAACCAAAGAGCAATTCAGACAAGCGTTTTTAGACTTGCAATTGCCTGAAGATGACAAACAGCGTGCTGAGAGAAACCTAGCTAGAGCTGACATGAAAGAGCGAATGGAAAATATGCAGGCAGACGGTAGCGAAAGCTATAAGATTGCCATGCGTAGTCATGCAAATCAGCTTTATTATGCAGGGCAACTTCCTCCAAACAACTTGCTTAACCCAATTGCTTGGGCCAAGTTTATTAAGGCATGGAAGAATGGTGATTTCAAACGGAAGAAAAAACGCTAACCTCCTTTGACTTTAACGAAATTAATACGGCTATGGCAGCTGCTGACTTTAGTGTTTATCACTGCTTTCGGCAGCCAAATTTTTGCGCAGTCTACAGGCGTATTAGAGGGCTCATTAAAAGATGAAAATGACCAAGGAATATTTCTTGCAAATGTTGCTGCAGTAGGTATTGGAGGTGGTACTTCTACCGATAGTTTAGGTAACTATTCCCTGTCAATTCCTGCAGGCGTTAAAGTAAGAATCTCCTTTTCCCATATCAATTATGATTCCCAGATGTTTGAGGTAACTCTTAATGCGGGACAAACAAAGACACTCAATAGAATTCTCAAACTCAGAGAAAATTTGATGACCGAAGCGGTGGTTAATGATCAGGCTAACCGAGCTACAACCATGTCTCGAGTAGATCCTAGAATTGCTATAGAAATTCCGTCCGCTGGTGGTGGGATTGAAGCTGTATTGAAGACCTATCCTGGCGTGAGTTCCAATAATGAATTGAGTTCGCAGTACAACGTAAGAGGTGGTAATTATGACGAGAATTTGGTTTACGTAAATGACATTGAAATTTACCGTCCGTTCTTAGTTCGTTCTGGGCAGCAAGAAGGATTGAGTTTCGTAAATCCGGATTTAGTTGGGAGTTTGAATTTTTCTGCCGGTGGGTTTGAAGCCAAGTATGGCGATAAAATGTCTTCGGTATTAGACGTAAAATACAAGCGTCCACGAAAATTTGCAGCTACCGTGGCGGGGAGTTTACTTGGAGGGTCGCTCCATGCAGAAGGATCTTCTAAGGATTATCGTTTCTCCTACCTCGCTGGATTTCGTTATCGATCTAACCAATACATCCTTGGAAGTTTAGATACGGATGGTGCTTATCGGCCGCGGTTTATGGATGCCCAGGCATTACTCAACTTCGATATAGATGATAAATGGAGTGTAAGCGCACTCTTTAATTACGCACAAAACCGCTATCAGTTTGTACCAGAAAACCGTGAAACAGATTTTGGAACAATTAGCGATGCGTTAAGGTTTACCGTTTATTTCGATGGGCAAGAAGTAAACACATTCGAAACCATGTTAGGCGCCCTAACAACAGAATACAGACCAACTCCTAAGTTAAAGTTGAAGCTTATTGCTTCGGCTTT
The DNA here is from genome assembly GCA_937900875.1 of uncultured Flavobacteriales bacterium. Taxonomy (GTDB): domain Bacteria; phylum Bacteroidota; class Bacteroidia; order UBA10329; family UBA10329; genus UBA10329. The sequence goes on along the minus strand of CALCGD010000226.1, from coordinate 10,803 downwards.
TCGATCTAACGAAACAGAAACGTTTGATGTGCAAGGGCAGTATTTCCTTGGCCAGTTAGAGAACAATTTTGGCTCAGACGATTTAGGGGAAGTAGCTTTTAACAGAGGAATAGGCACATTCTTAGACCATGCAAGAAACTACCTCACGGCAAATGTTATTTCTGCTCGCCACATTGGTAAATGGTTTAACGGCCACAGAGTACTCGATTGGGGTGTGAAATATCAATACGAATCCATCACGGACAAACTGAGCGAATGGGCGATGATTGATTCTTCAGGCTTTTCGCTTCCTCTGAACTCCGGAGAATTGCAGGTTTCTGAGGTTTTAAAAACCACAATCAATTTAAATAGCAATAGAATTTCTGGGTTTATTCAGAACACTTGGATGTTTTCAGACACTTCGAAACACACGTTAACCACCGGAGTAAGATTTCATTTTTGGGATGTTAACAAGCAGTTTATTGCCACGCCAAGAGTCAACTACGCATTCGATCCAAAGTGGGAAAAGACTGATATGATCTTCCGAGCTTCAGGTGGACTGTATTATCAGCCACCCTTTTACCGTGAGCTGCGCGATTTGAACGGAGAATTGAACAAAGACCTTCGCGCCCAGCAATCCTATCACGCAGTTATTGGCATGGACTATAACTTCAAAGCTTGGAGGCGACCATTTAAGTTAGTGGCTGAAGTTTATTATAAATACCTCAACGACCTTGTCACCTATGAAATCGACAACGTTAGAATTCGGTATTACGCCAAAAACAACTCTAGAGGTTACGCAACTGGGTTAGATTTGAAGGTAAACGGAGAGTTTGTAAAAGGAATCGAATCTTGGGCAAGTGTGTCGGTTATGACTGTTCAGGAAGACATTTTGGATGATTTCTATTACGACTATTACAATTCTGATGGGGAACAAATTGTTTATGGTTTTACCGAAAACAACGTTGCAACAGACAGTATTAAACAATCTCCCGGTTTTATTCCAAGACCAACCGATCAGCGCGTGAATTTCTCTCTGTATTTCCAAGACTACGTACCTAAGTTGCCATCGTTAAAAATGCATTTGAACCTTGTATTTGGAAGCGGAATGCCGTTTGGTCCGCCAGACAATACGCGGTACAAAGACACGCTTCGCATACCTCCATACAGACGCGTAGATATCGGTTTCTCTTACATGTTACTCGGAGAAAAGAAGAAGTTTGTCGGACCTAAAAACCCACTTAAGTATTTCAAATCTATCTGGATTAGTTTCGAGGTATTCAATCTCCTTGGCACCAACAACACCCTCAGTTATTTGTGGATATCAGACATCACAAATCGTCAATATGCAGTTCCAAATTACCTAACGGCAAGACGAATTAACGCCAAAATTGTAATGAAATTCTAATGCGTGTAGTTGGTAGAATCCCACATCCGAACATTGCCATTACCCTTTTCGAATACAACGAAAAATTCACCATCAAGCTGGAAGCAGGCCCGATGGAGCAATCGTACAAAATTTCAACTGAGGCAGTTAGAAATGTGGCTGATCTTCAGAAGATAGTTGATGAGCCATTCCTGCAAGAATGTCTCACACACTTTAATGCCATGTTCCTTTCTTGGAAAGCAGCTACCGATAGGAATTTGAGCCATTAACTTTGGCAATTATGTTTTGCCGAAACCTCCTTGTTCTCCTTCTAATTCTTAGTGCCCTTACGGGATGGTCTCAAGAGGCCAAAAAGAAGCGCATTGAACTCCTAAACGCTGAAGTTCTTGAATACGATGAAGCATTAGGACACAAAGCCAGACGGCTTTTAGGAGATGTGATATTTGAGCATGAAGGCACGCTTATGTACTGTGATAGCGCCTATTTGTACGAAGACAATAGTATGGATGCATTTGCTAATGTTCGTATTAACAAAGGCGACAGCATTAAAATGTGGTGCGATGAACTCAACTACAATGGCAATACCGAATTTGCTAAAGCCAAACGAAATGTTCGGCTCGAAGACCGCGAAATGACCCTGACCAGTCAGAAGCTGGATTATAACATGGCTACAGAAAAAGCCTGGTACAATACGGGCGGAAAGATTGTGGATAGCAAAAACACGCTTACAAGCAGAGTGGGCTATTACTACAGTGCCTTGGAAGAGATGTTCTTTAAAGACTCAGTAAAGCTGGTAAATAAGCAGTACACTCTCTTTTGCGATACACTCAGGTACAACACGCAAACGGAAGTTGCTTTCTTTCTTGGACCTACCAGAATTATTAGTGATGAGAACACCATCCTCTGCAAATTTGGGTGGTACGATACAGAATTCGACATCGCCCAGTTCAGTCAAAAAGCAACGGTTTACAGTGCCGATCAATCTATTGAAGGCGATAGTTTGTATTACAACAAGCGCTTTGGTTATGGGCTAGCGCTGGGCAATGTTGTGGTAACCGACACCGCTCAAGATATCATACTCACAGGGCAAAAAGCTAAGTATTATGAGGTTGGTGATATGGTTTTAATGACCGACAGCGCGGTGATGATTCAGGATATGGGAACAGATTCTTTGTTCTTACATGCTGATACCCTGCTTAGCATAGTTGACACTGTAATTGACCGTAGGATTCTATTTGCGTTCCATCATGCTAAATTTTTTAAGCCCGACATGCGCGGAAAGTGCGATTCGTTGGTTTATTCCTATGCCGATAGCACAATAAGATTGTACCGCGACCCTATTCTCTGGTCTGATGAAAACCAACTTACCTCTGATAGCATGTGGATTCAGAACCGAAATAAGCGAATTGACAGGCTTTTTATGAAGGACAATTCCATGATTATATCGGAAGAAGACAGCGGCATGTTTAACCAGATAAAGGGCACGCACATGACTGGCTTTTTCAAAGAACAAAAGCTACATAAGGTGTATGTAGAAGGCAATGGAGAAACAATCTATTTTGCAGGCGAAGACGGGGCCGAACCAGACAACGTAAACAAGGCTAAAGCCAGTAATCTGGTTATCGTTATTGAAGAAAATAAAGTGAAAGACATCACTTTCCTTACCCAGCCAGAAGCAACTTTGTACCCATTAAACCTTATCAACCTTAATGATATGAGGCTTGATGGTTTTGACTGGCGCATTAAAGAGCGCCCTGAGAAGGTAGCCGATATTTTTAATTGGTAGCCTAGGCTACTTTGATTCGTGAAGCTGCCCAGCTCATCATCAACGGAATTCGCCAGCCTGTTTCTAACTCTGCTTTAGAGGTAACCATATTATTGAAAACGATGGAATCTTCCTTTAAAGCATCGTGCTCAAAGGCTTCCGATATTTTATTTATGTGAACAGTTTCCAAGCCTCCATCTGAGTTAAGAAAAGCCAGGTCCATTCTATCAAGAAGGTTGATATTTAGTTTATCCTGAATAGAACGAATTTGCTGCACAGAACTATCTATCGAGCATCCGCTGGCAGAACCAGCATCTTCATCTACCATCATAACAAGAAAACGATTGTAAAGCACGTCAGCAGCGGCTTTCAATGGCGCTCCATGGCTCTTCCATTCTGCCGCAAAGCCTCCTGCCAGTTGCTTCAACTCCATTGATTCTGACTCCGTGAGATTGCGCGAAGTTTGGTACACCCATGTTCTAGAATTGGGCGCAAAGCCTTCGAAAGAAGTTAAATCAGTTTTCATAAATCGTTTGCCTGTGCAATCATTTCTGCAACGTCAAGAACCTGCGTTTCGTCTTGCTTGTCGTTGTACTTAACACCATCCGTCATCATTGTGTTGCAAAACGGACAACCCGTTGCAATTACATCTGGCTTTAGAGCTAACGCTTCTTCTGCCCTTTCCATGTTGATTTCCTTGTCTCCTGGCTCTGCTTCCTTAAACATTTGCGCACCACCTGCACCACAGCATAGACCGTTTGCGCGTGAGCGTTTCATTTCTGTCAGCTCAACATCTAAGTTCTGAATCACGCTTCGTGGCGCTTCGTACTCCCCGTTTGCTCTGCCTAAGTAACATGGATCGTGAAAGGTGATTTTTTTGCCTTTGAACGCACCACCTTCGACCTTCAATTTGCCCTCGTCAATCAATTGTTGAACAAGTTGTGTGTGGTGAATTACTTCGTACTTCCCTCCTAGCTCAGGATATTCGTTCTTAATTGTATTGAAGCAATGCGGACAACCCGTTACAATCTTTTTCACTTCGTAAGCATTCATTACTTGGATGTTGCTCATGGCCTGCATCATGAAAGTAAACTCGTTCCCCGCACGTTTAGCAGGGTCTCCAGTACAAGACTCCTCCACTCCCAAAACGGCAAACTTCATATCTACCTTATTCAGAATCTTAACGATTGCCTTGGTAATTTTCTTGGCCCGGTCGTCAAAACTGCCAGAACATCCAACCCAGAATAGAATGTCTGGTGTTTCGCCAGCGGCCATCATTTCGGCCATCGTAGGTACTTTCAATGCTTCGCTCATATCTTTCTTATGCTTCTTCGGTGGCCCAATTAAATCTATCAGATGGCGAGAACTGCCATGGCGCTCCGTTGTTCTCCAAACTACTCATCACTGGTGCTAGCGGTGCCGGCATAGACGATTCTTCCATTACCAAATATCTTCTTAAATCAATGATGATACTCAGTGGATCAATGTTTATAGGGCAAGCTTCGGTACATGCATTACATGATGTACAAGCCCACAATTCTTCTGGTGTTATGTGGTCGTGAAGAAGCGATTTTCCATCGTCCACAAATGTTCCTTTGTTCAGGTCGATGATGGCGCCAACGTTTTCTAATCGATCACGGGTATCCATCATAATCTTACGAGGCGAAAGTTTCTTACCTGTAATGTTTGCAGGACAGCTTGAAGTACAGCGTCCGCATTCGGTACAACTGTACGCGTTCATTAGCTGAACCCAATTTAAATCTTGAACATCTTTTGCACCAAAACGTTGTGGTGCAGCATTTGGGTCAGGTGCTGGTGCAGCAGCATATGGATCTGCATTCGGATCCATCATCAATTCAACTTCTTTCTTAACAGACTCTAGGTTATTAAACTGCCCTTTGGGTGTAAGCTTTGAGTAATACACGTTGGGAAAGGCCAACATAATATGGAAGTGCTTTGAAAATGGCAGATAGTTGAGGAAGAACATAATTCCGATGATGTGCGCCCACCAGCAAACACGCTCAATAATATGAAGTGTTGATGGATCAAATCCATTGAATAACGGAGCAATTAACCCGCTAATCAAGAACGGACCTGCTGCGCGATGGTCTGCAGGAAAGTTGGCCTCAGCTGCATTCATAATAAGAAGAGCACTCATCAAAACAATCTCAATAATGAGAATGTAATTGGCGTCTTTAAACGGCCAACCTTTCATTTCTGTTGAATGAAAGCGACCAATCTTCATCACATTTCTTCGGTAAAGAAAGATGCCGCAAGCCGCAATTACCAAAACTCCTAGTACTTCGAAGAAGCTTATGGCAACTGTGTAAAGCCCTCCAAGAATTGGAGCAAAAACCCTGTGAGTTCCAGCCAATCCATCAATCATAATCTCTAGGACTTCAATGTTGATGAGAACAAATCCGATGTAAACGATTAGGTGAAGTGTTCCTGCAATTGGTCTAACAACCATTTTTGATTGTCCCATAGCCACTTTGAGCATGGTGCTCAATCTGACCGAAGGGTTATCGCTTCTATCCAAATCTCTTCCAAGTAGGATGTTGCGTCTGATGCGCAATGCACTTTTGCCAAACAGTCCAAAACCGACTGCAATAAGCACTAAAAACAGAATCTGCGGAATGTATTCCATAGGTATTATTACTTCTTTTTCTTGTCTTTTTTCTCTTTTCTACCAAATACAGATACATGAACGTATCGATTTGGATTAGCCTTAATATCTACGAATAAACTATCAAGATTGGCTGTTGCTGTCTCAAGGTTTTTGAAGATGCTTTCATCCTGAAAGAGTTTTCCGATTGTGCCTTCGCCATTGTTTATCTTCTCCATTGCCAATGCCAATTCCTCAAAAGTCTTGTTTGCATTATTAATGGTAGAAGCCAACTCAGCGGCAGCAAGAGAATCAGATAAAGTGGAAAGGTTGTTCAACAAATTATCAATTTCATCTTTGTTCTCATCCAATGTGGTTGTGAAACCTTCTACATCAGCCAAAATTCTTCCCAACTGACCATTTTCCGCTAATATCCCGTCAATTTTACTTGAGGCATTTTTGAGGTTGTCCATGGTTGCGGCCAAATCTGTGATGGCCCTGTTTACACTTGACTCCCTATCTCCAGGGCCAAGTACATCACGAATATCTCCAACAAGTGAATCAAGCGATTCGAACAATCTATCGGCCTTAACTTTTGTTGTTGCCAAACTCGAAGACAAGTCGGTGATACTGGCCATCAATGCGGCTTCAACCTCAGAAATTAGCGTATCGCCTTCAGTATAATATCCATCTCCCTGTCCTGTTACTAAGTTTATACTAGTTGTACCCAACAGGTCCGAAACTAGAATTGCTTTAGTTCCTCTTGGAATTTCATAATTATCAGCTGTAAGCATGAATTCGACAATTAGCTCTTTGCGATTAACTGGCTCGAAATAGACGTCCTTTACTAAACCTACTTTGAATCCATTTACAGTAACCGAGTTGGATTTGGTAAGTCCTCCAACGTTCTGATACTTAGTATAGAAAACTCGTTGTTTGCTAAATATATCATTGCCTTTCAAGAAATTATACCCCCAAACGAAAGCAAAAATGGTTGCTATGGCAATTAACCCGGTACGTAATTCTCTGGAGTATTTCATTCAGTAGTGTTTAATAGGCCTCTAGCTTCCGATACTTTTATACGCTCTCCATCCTTAAAAGCAACTACAAAAGCACCCTTGAAACCAAGGTCTCTTAATTCGCTTTGCAGTTTAGTGATTTCCTCAAAATCATCTGTAGCACCAACGGTATACTTATAAAGACCCCCCTGTTGGTATTCCCACACTTCTTTGCCTTTAAACTGATTGCTGTTTTTAGCGATTTGCTTAGAGGAACTTACAACCTGGACCTTCAATACAATCCCAGATTCTGCTGGTTCGTTGACCACCAGCACTGGCTGAGATTCAATGTCCTTTTTAACTTCAACTGGTTTTCCAACAAGACTTTCACGTGTACTAGGCTCCACGTTTTGTTTCTTAAGTTGATTAATTCTTTGCTCTAATTGTTTCTTTCTTAATTGAAGAAAAAGAAGCTCCGCCTCTTCTGCAGATGCGGCCTTTTGTGCGTCAATCGTTACAGTTTCCGTCTGTCGCTTCACCCGTCTCGCATCTGAAATTGAGTCTTGACGAGCTTTTTCTCTAGCAATTTTTGAGGCCATATCTGCTTCAACCACTAATACAGAATCTTTGACGAGTTGCTCCCGTTCCGCCACCTTTGCTAGAGAATCAACCACGAGTTTACGCCTTCTCTCTATTATCTTTTCCTCCGCAGCACTCAGTAGATCGATTGAATCGTTTACAATTTCTACCGGTTGTATTTCTTTTATCGCAGCGGCTTTCAATGCTTGTTCGGCTTGAGAAATTGAATCTAATCTGACCTGCTCTTGTTCTCTTTTATCCCTAGCTACAGAGTCTATTCTCAACTGTTCTTTAATCATTTGCGATGTGGCTAATGAATCAGCTCGAGCTTTTTCTAAAGTCTCCGCCTTCGCTTTTGCGTCAGCTAATTCTTGCAACTTTTGTTGCTTAAGGGCTTCCAGTTTTTTCTTTTCTGCATCAATCTCAGCTTGATGCTTTGCATCTGCCAGTTCTTGCTCCTTTACTTCCTTAATTTCTTCTAGCCATTCTTTAGCCTCTTGTTTGGCCTCTAGCTCTTTCTTCTGTTTCTCTTCTTGAGCAACCCTTGCTTCTTCAGTAGACTTTGCTTCTTGTTCCTTCTGTGCAGCTATTTCTGCCTTTTGCTTTTCAAAAGCAGCAATCTTCTCTTTCTTTACTTGCTCGAGAGAATCTATTTTGGTTTGAATTTTAGCCTTTTTAGCTTCTTCAGCTTTCTTAGCTAGCTCATCTTCGCGCTGTTTCTTTTCCTCAAAAAGTTGCTGCTTTAGTTGCTCTAAAGAATCTGCTTTAGCTTTATTCTGTGCTTGATCCAACACTTTATGTATTGAGTCTTGCTTTTCTTTTTCAACTGCCTTCATTTTGGCATCCAACTCTGCTTGTGCAGCTGCCTGAGCCTTATTAATAGAAGCGTCTTCATCGGTTATCATCGGTTCAACAGCTCCTTCCGGAAGTGGATCTTCAACCATCTCCTTGTATTCCTTAAAACCCCTGAAAATGGCTGAAGACATATAAGACTTCCCGTTCTCTGAGTTCAAAAAATCTTCTTCTGGCGCATGCGTTAAAAAGCCTAATTCTACAAGAATACTAGGCATGGTAGTTTTTCTGAGTACCAAAAACCCCGCTTGCTTTACTCCTCTATCCTTTCGCCCTACTCTGTTTTTAAACTGATTTTGAACGTAAGATGAAATGGTTAGACTCTGCTGCAAATAAGCGCTTTGCATGATGGTTAATGCAATGATGCTTTCTGCAGAATTTGGGTCGAAACCTTCATATTTCGTTTTATAGTCATCCTCCAAAAAGATGGCGGAATTCTCTTTCATTGCAACCTGAAGATTTTCTTTATTTCGGTGCAAACCGAGTACAAAAGTTTCTACACCGTTGGAATTTGGGTTTGGAAATGCATTGCAATGAATACTTAAAAACAAATCAGCTTTAGCCTCATTTGCCATCTCAGCCCTTTGATCCAATCCGATAAAAACATCGGTTGACCGTGTATATAAAACCTTAATCTCAGGAAATTGCTTTACTATATATCCACCAACTAGCAACGCAACTTCAAGTGCAATATCTTTTTCTTGCGCCTTGTATCTGCCTGTACCTAAGTTACCTGGGTCTTTTCCACCATGCCCAGCATCGATAACAATGGTCTTAATTCTATAGGGCGTTTCAGCATTCTGGCCAATTCCTAAAAATGGAATTAGAACCAAGGCAAGAAAAAGAAAATTTAATCGTTTACCGATTGATTGCATATGCATCATTACCCAACCTCTGTCCCCGCTGAAATGGTTAGCTTTGAACGCCTAAAAATAAAGCCTTTTCCCCTAATAACAGGTGGTTTCGTTGATTAGTGTGGCACCGTTGATAAAATCCATTGCAATAGGCCTAATTATGGTTGCGATCACCCTTGAGGGATACGCACAGAAAATCAACACCATTGTGCCTGATACAACGAATCAAATTGAGAACGTTGTAAATCTTAAATCACAGGCAAGTTTAGATACAGTTTTTCCTGTTTTGAAGGACACTACAATCAACCTTACTGATTTATTAGACGCTAAAAAGGACTCTTCGAAGACGGACAGTCTTCGGAATCCAAAGAAAAAAGGAAGTGAAATAGATGCGGAAATAAAGTACCATGCAAGAGATTCTATCCGCTTTAGTGTAGCAGATAAAAAGGTGTTTTTGTATGGCGAGGCCCAAATAAACTACAAGGAAATTGAGCTAAAAGCTGCCTACATCATCATTGACCAAGAAACAAAGGAGGTTTATGCCGAAGGAATTATCGATTCTACCGGTAAGGAAATAGGCAAACCAGAATTCAAAAGTGGTGATCAAAACTTCAAAGCAAACCGTATGCGGTACAACTTTGAGACAGAAAAGGGGAAAATCATTGATGTAATTACCCAGGAAGGAGAGGGAAATATTCGTGGCGAGAAGGTGAAAAAGACCCAAGAAAACCACTATTATATTGAAGACGGAGGGTACACAACCTGCGATGCGGAAGAACCGCATTACATGATTAAGGCTAAAAAGCTGAAAGTTATCCCGAACGATAAGATTGTAAGCGGACCTGCTTTCTTAATGTTTGAAGGTGTTTATACCCCTTTAGTTATTCCATTTGGTTGGTTTCCAAACAAATCTGGACGTAAATCTGGAATAATTTTCCCTGAGTATGGCGAATCTCCTAGCCAAGGTTTCTTCTTCCGAAATATGGGGTACTATTTCAATTTGGGTGATAAAATTGACCTCGCAGTAACTGGAGACATCTATACGCGAGGTAGTTATGGAGTAAAACTAGCTTCGAATTACAAACAGCGCTACCGATTTAATGGAAATGTTGAGTTGAGCCACAACAGTTTAAGAAATAGTCAGCCCGAGTTTCCAGATTATCGAGTACAGAATAATTTTTTCCTAAAATGGCGCCATCAGCAAGATCCAAAAGCTAGACCTTCTACATCATTCTCAGCCAATGTAAACGCTGGAACGAGCACCAACTTCTCTAACGGATTAACCACTAGCACCCAAGATTATCTCACCAATACGTTTACATCTAGCATTGCCTTTGCAAAGCGGTGGTTGGGCAAACCGTACACTCTAAGCGTTAATCTTAGCCACAGCCAGAATACGCAGACCAAGATTGTAAACGTTACCCTTCCACAAATTGCGTTTAACATCCAGCGTATTTATCCTTTCAAGCGGAAACTTCAAATTGGTAAACAACGATGGTACGAGAAGATTGGAATAAGTTATTCCCTTAGAACCGAAAACCGCGTTACAACGGCCGATTCAACCTTTTTTACGCGCTCAACTTTAGACAAAATGCGCAATGGCGTCATTCAAACTATTCCAATTTCCACCTCATTTAAGGCGTTCAAATATTTCACGATCTCCCCTTCTGTTACATACAACGAGCGGTGGTTTTTTCAGCGTTTAAACAGAAGTTGGGATAACGAGACACAAACCGCATTAAGCGATACATCTTACGGCTTTTACAGCAACAGAGATGTAAACG
>CALCGD010000225.1 GCA_937900875.1 uncultured Flavobacteriales bacterium | reverse complement strand
AGCCCAATCAGTAAAAGTGAAACGTATATCTTTCTCATTCGAGTTGGATTTCGTGTTTTGTGCTTAAATATTATCGTAAGATGGTAACTGCTCCGTCAAAACGGTCTTCTCTACCATCACATTCAATTATGTAGTAATAAGTTCCATCAGGTAATGGATCTTCATTAAAATCGCCTGTCCAATCGTTTTTGTAAGCATTAGAAGAATACACTTCTAGTCCCCATCGGTTGTAAACCTTCAAAACACAATCTGAATAACAATCAATGTTTCCCACATAGAAACGTTCGTTCGTTCCATCTCCATTTGGAGTAAAGAGATTGACGGGCTTCAGGTTATAATCAACAATTACCTCTATATCTACTCCAATTGTTGAGAAACATCCGTTTAAATCGCTGCCAGTTACGGTGTAGGTAATGCTCTCTTTCGGGTCAATACTTGTTGGATTTGAACTTGTGGGATCGTCCAAATAGGTTGCTGGATCCCAATCATAAAAGTTGGCACCTTGCACCCATAACGGAACATTCTCTCCAAGACTGATGGATGTATCATTGCTGATGGTAAGTTGAGGAAGCAACCAACTGTATACCAGAATTTGCGTTTCTCCCAAACATCCGTGTTCATCAGTAATAAGAACTTCGTACAAACCTGTTGTATCCACGGTAATAGACTGAGTAATTTCTCCCGTACTCCATAGCGTTGGATTTCCATTCGGATTTACAGTTAGCGTAACATCCTCGCCTTCACAGAATCCAACCGGACCATCTGCCGTGATTTCTGGAGTTGGCAAAGCCCAAACATGAACGTAATGCTCGGTAGTATCTCTACAGTTGTCAGTTGTATGCGCGACTAGCGTCACCAAGAAACTATCTGCCGTAAAGTATTCATGATTCGGGTCTGTTCCGAACCCCTGATTGCCGTCTCCAAAAAACCAATCGTAATTAGAAATTGTAGACCCTTTTGGGTCCGTTTCGTTTGTGAATTGGTTTGTTTGTCCGAAGCAAACTTCCGTTGCTGTAAAATCCGCTTCTGGAGATGGGTATACTTGTAATGTTTGGGTTAGAGTATCGGCACAACCAAAAGAGGTAAGACCAATTAATTCAACTTGAGCTGGCCCAGCACTAGTAAAAGTGAATGCAGGATTAGACTCTGTAGATGTTCCTTCAAGTCCAAAAGTCCAACCGTAAGTTATGCTACCTACAATGTTGTTTGTCAAGTTGGTGAATTGAACAGAGTTGTTTTGGCAAGCATTATCAAAGCTAAATCCAACGAATGGGAATGGTGCAATAGTGACAAGTTGGAATGTATCAATCACACATCCTTGATCAGAGGTAACTTGTAGTCCAACCTGGTAATCTCCATCAGCAGAAAACTGATTTGTAATTATTGCTCCAGAAGCATCATCGAAGAACCCATTTCCATTTAGCTCCCAATCAAAATCGGAAACAACACCTGAGCTAACTGATGTAACTGCCGTTAATTCGGTTTGATCTCCCAAACAAACTTCACTTACTGAAAATGCAACTGTTGGCATTGGGTCTACAGTAACGTTTTGTGTTGTTGTAGATTGGCATCCTTGGTCGCTAGTCACCTGTAGTCCTACTACATAGCTACCCGGAGTTATAAAGTTGTGCGCAATTAAGCTGCCTGTTGCATTGTCATAAAGACCATCGTTATCAAGGTCCCACTCCCAGTTTACGTTAGACCCTGTGGCTATTGTAGAGGCATCAGCTAGAGCTGAGGAAGAGCCTTCACAAACATCAGGTGCCGTGAAATTTGCAACAGGAACAGGATTGACAGTAATCAATTTGTAAATCGCAGCAGGTGGGTCCATATCAGTAATGATTTGAAGACCCACGTTGTAAACTCCAGGCGCGTTGAATTGGAACCCAATACTTGGTCCAAAGGCATCGTCAAACTGACCATCGGCATCTAAATCCCAATTCCAGTTTGTAATTGTAGCCCCTCCAGAAACAACTGAAGTACTAGTGAATGTGGTTTGCGATCCCTCGCACACAGTAGTTGTGGTGTAATCCACAGAATCTATGGTTGCGTGCGCTTGAAATGCGACAAGCGTAAGTATTGAAAACAGGATTCTCATCTTCTTCATCCTTAATTGTGTCTTATTTAATAATGTCGAATCTTATTACTGATTGGTGACTATCTCCAACAATTCGTAGATAATACATGCCATTTGCTAGTCCATTCACATCAACATGAATTTTCTCATCAGCACTCATTCCCGCAACTGAGGTCGATTTAATCAACTGGCCAGCTACAGATATAATTTCAAAGTTTAAGTTTGAATTTACCGTTCTACTTGCATGAACAAATAGCTCGGTTGTTGCAGGATTTGGATACAGTCCAAATTCAATAGACTCGTTATCCAAAATTCCGATTGTTGTGGTAGAAACTGTGGTGGTTACTGTTATAGAACCACAACTGTTGGTTACTGTAAGTGTTACAGGATAATCTCCATCGGTAGCATAAACATGAATTGGAGAAGCATCGGTGCTTGTAGAGTCGTCTCCAAACTCCCACAGGTAAGAATCTCCAAATTCAGAAGTATTGGTAAACAACACGGCTGTTCCGCTAATGCTGTAATCAAAATCGGCAACTGGCTGCATTTGGGTAGCAGCAATAACTACATCTTGGGCAAACGTACATCCATTTACATCCATGATTGAAACTGAATACGTTCCGTCTGTTAAGTTGACATAGTCCCCGTTAGACTGTAGGTTTCCGCTATTTAAGAAGTAATTGAAAGAAGGGGTTCCTCCACTTGCAGTAACATGAATTTCTCCTGATAAATCTCCCTCACAATCAACTCCAACTAGAGAGTCAACACTAATAGTGAGCAGTGGAGGACTCGTTAGCGTTATCGTATCAGAAGAGAGACAACCGTTTGCATCCCTTACCACAATCAAGTGATTGCCACCGTTTAATCCAGCAAGTATTTGACCAGCTTGGTATGTTGTACCTGCATTTGAAGAATACATGTAACCTGGAGTGCCGCCTGACACCTGAACAGTAACTGTCCCACTTGACTGATTAGGACAAGCAGGATTTGCAAGTAATGTTCCTGTAATCATGACAGCTGTTGCTGGTTCTCCTACTGTTACTTCAATGCTATCAGCACATCCGTTTATGTCTTGAGCATAAAGCGTGTAGTTACCAGCTCCGTAACCTCCAAACAGACCGTTTGATGCAAAACTGGTGTTATCACTAGAGAACGAATAGGTAGGGGTTCCACCAGTTCCTATCAATTGAATGGTTCCTGAAGTTGAATCCAAACAGGCTGCATCTGTTACGTTGGCTGCAAGAATGAATACTGAAGCAGGTTGAGAAATAATTACTCCTTCAGAAGCAGTACATCCATTGTCGTCTCGAACAACAGTTAAGTAATTAGCTGCAGACAAATCGCTGAATACACCTCCGTTTGCAGCGAATGAACCGCCACCGTTGTTAGAGTATTCGTAACCTGGAGTTCCACCAGCCGCAATAATTTCAATTTCTCCAGTTGCATCTCCGAAACAAGAAACTGGAACTGAATTGGTCTCAATTGTAAGTTGAGATGGCTCGAAAATGGTTTCAGTCAACTGGTCAACGCAACCGTTAGCATCCACAACGGTAACTGTGTATGTTCCAGCAGCCAATCCTTCAAATAGACCACCACCTTGGAAACTAACTCCATCAATAGAATACTGATAAGGAGGTGTTCCAGAACTTGCTGCTACTTGGATAGATCCATTAGATTCTTGAAAACAAACAGCATCTTCCGTAGCAAGAAGAGACAATTGTAGTATTCCGGGTTCTGATAACGTAACATGTAAAGTGTCGGTACAACCGTTAGCATCAAGAACTCCAACAATGTAAGTTCCAGCGGCAAGGCCATCAAACATTTCAGATGAACTATAAGTGCCTCCGTCTAGATTAAACTCATAATCAAGAACGCCACCAGTTGCAGCCACAGTTATAGTTCCTGAGTTATCTCCATTACATAGAAGGTCGTCTGCATTCGTCAGAGTAAGAACTAGCGTGTCAGGTTCTGCTAATGTTATTAGAGTATCGAACACGCATAAATTGGCATCAACAATTTGAATGTCGTGGTCTCCAGCTTCAAGTCCGTTAAACAGACCAGAAGAAACTGAAGGGTTTCCATCTACCGAGTAGGCGTAAGGGCCTGTTCCTCCAGTTCCGATTAAGTCAATTACACCAGAGTTATCTCCATTACAAAGATTGTCTAGTACTGAGTTCAATTGAATCCCTAAGGTATCTGAAGGTTGGTTCACCGTTGTCGCTACCGTGAATTCACAACCATTGTTGTCGTACACAGTAATGTCGTAAGTTCCAGCAATGAGGCCATTAAAGGTTAAGCTAGATTGTGGGGTTCCACCATCTAAAGCAAGTGTCCATGGTGCTGCTGGGGTACCTTGTGCCGCTGCTACAATACTACCCGTAGATTCTCCATAGCATAGAACATCAGAAGGAGCAAGTGTAAAATCAGGAAGATCGTAAACCTCAATTTGCTGAGTTAATGAACTCATACAGAAGCTAGCGTTTGTTACGGTCAACGTCACATCATACGTACCAAATGTGTTATAAACGTGAGATACGTTTGTCAAGGTTGAACTTGAACCATCTCCAAGATTCCAGTTGTAAGTTCCGGGGTCAGAGGCATTCACAAAATCAGCCTGAGTTCCTTCACATATGTTTGAGAACGTAAAGTCAACGTTAGGAAGAGCATTTACTGTTACCGAAGCAGTATGCGTATTTACACATCCGCTTACGTTAGTTGCCGTAAGCACCACAGTGTAAACTCCATCTGCCGCATAAGTATGGGTCGGAGAAGAGTCTGCAGATGAGTTTAAATCTCCAAAATCCCAGCTGTATGTCAATGGACCGTCTCCAGTACTGAGGTTGGTGAATACCGTAACGGCACCTTCACAAACCGTAGATGCAGTGAATAAGGCGGTAGGAGAGTTATTGACGGTTACAGATTGAGTTGCAACATCTTCACAACCATCATCGCTTGTTACGGCAAGTGTTACTGTGTATGTCCCGTCAAGAATGTAAGTGTTACTAGGTGATTCGTCTAATGAGGTGTTTCCATCTCCAAAACTCCAAGAGTAATTCAAATTTCCAGCATCAATCGTAGACGTGTTAGTGAATGCTGTAGGGTTACCTTCGCATGCAGGTGTTACGGTGAAAGAAGCTGTTGGTACAGGAGTAACATGAACAACCTGAGAGAATACATCAGAACAACCTTCTGCAGAAGTAACGGTAAGCTCAACCGTGAACATTCCAGTATCAGCATAAGAATGAATTGGGTCAACTAGGGTAATTGCACCACTTCCGTCTCCCATAATCCAAGACCAGGAAGCAATGGATGAAGAAGCGTCAATCATAGACTCGTCAGAGAAGAAAACTGCTTCTCCCTGGCAGGCAGAAGTATATGCAAAATCTGCTTCTGGCGAAGGGTTTACCGTTACTGTGAAATCACAAGAAACTGAGTTTCCAGCTACGTCTATAATTGTCCATTGCTGAGCAGTAGTCCCAATTGGAAAGACGTTTCCGGAGGTTAGGCCCGATGCGTCAGATTGACCTAAAGTAAATGTGCAATTATCCGTTCCAGTAGGAAGTGTGTACGAAACCAAAGTACCAGTGGCATCTAAAGAACATTCAACAATGTCGGTTGGGCAAGTAATTACTGGGTCTTGGTTGTCTTCTACTGTTACAGTAGCACCACAAGTAGAGGTAAGGCCATTGTTATCTTCAACCGTTAAAACAACTGGGTTAGGACCAAGTTCAGCACAGTTGAAAGATGTTTGGTCAAGACTCAAACTAGCAATACCGCAATTATCTGAAGAACCGTTATTAATGTTGCTCGTTAGCAATGTTCCGCTACCAGCTACATCAAGTTCCAATATGAAATCTTGACAAACAGCCGTTGGTGCCATGTTGTCTACAACGTCTACAGAAGTAACACAAGAAGAAGAGTTACCAGCTCCGTCTGCTGCGGTAAGAGTTATGGATTGAATTCCAATATCGGCACAAGTAAATGAGGCTGGCGATGTGGTTAATATGGGAGTACAGTTATCTGAGCTGCCTGCATCAATATCGTTCAGTGGGTCTACGGTGTAGTTTCCTGTTGCGTCTAAAACAAGTACAGTAACCATTTCTGGGATGTCTTCAATTATATCTAGAGCCCAAAAGTTAAGGGTTCCTCCATCTCCAAAAGCTCCGTCTGATACTGTGAGTGTCCAATTTCCGCTTACATCAGCGGTATTAAAAGCTGAAAGCAAGTCAATGGATGTAAATGTTCCTGCTAGAGGACAAGTAACTCCCGAACCAGCATCGTCAAATGTGACTATTAGGTTATCATCAGAACCACACTGACCAGCTATCAAATTCACGACTGTTCCGTTGTGCTCTAAGGATAGACTTAAATCGCCAGACCAAGTATGAGAAATGTTTGCTGATACATTCACGTCAAATGCGTCATACGAATCTGGAACATTGATAACAGATGTGATTGTGCCAGGATTTGGTCCTATAGCAGTTCCTGGAGCAACAGAATAGTTATGTGGAATTTGTGCAGCAGCTTGGTAAGGAACACATGCTGCAACTGGTGTTTCAGTATCGTTTACCGTAACGTTCGCAATACAAGTACTTGTGTTGCCAAGATTGTCAGTTGCCGAAAGAGTGACGGGAATAACAGTTCCAGCATCGGCACACGTAAACGCAGTTTGAGAAAGGCCAAATGATGCCAAACCATCATCATCGGTAGTTCCATTATCAATTTCTGGGCGTTGTAGAACTTCAGTACTAAAAACGAAGTCCGAACCAGCACCAACAGTATTATACCCATCTAGGTAAAGGTTTCCGTCATTTTTTGCTATAGAGACTCCAGTAGTAAACGTACCGTCCGTTAGGATCCAGGTATACGTGTTGCCAGCTACCACTTCCACGCTGGCCTCTATTAGAAATTCATTTAATCCTGCTGGTACCGCAGTCGTAATTCCAGAATTATATATGGTTGGAGCAGGTCCGGATAAAGCATTACCATCATACAAAGCAAAGTCAAGGTCTCCGCTAGTATAAGGTGATCCAAGTTGGACAGATACACTATGAAGCAGGCCGCTTTGCAATGGAATAAACGTTTGACCTTGCATCATGCCGGTATTTGTGCCAGCCTGCACCAATTGCTCCGCATCTGTTTGAGGTGTAAGCGGTGTATCAAAGATGTAATTGCCCGTAGCATCAAGATTGATACTAATGCTTTGGCAATCAACCACGATTGGTGGCGGTGGTGGTGTAAAAAGGATGCAAGTAACCCCCGCAATGGAAGTGTTAAAAGAGTACAAATCTGCGGTTGAACCGTCTTTCTGTAATCCAATTGTAGCTGAAACACCGTTGTCAATAGTGGCATTTCCGAAATCTATGTCGTCATAAACAAACCGAATTTCATTCGACCCTTCATATAGTACTACCTGAAACGTTACTGCTCCTAAATTATTAAAGTGTGGTCGCTGATGCCATTGGATAACAAATCTTCTGTTTGGCGCGGTACCCAACGTTTCGTAATAAACATCTCCGGCATCATTATCAATATCATCCCAAAAAGGAAGAATAGCAGCTCCGAATGTGAAAGATGGAAGATTGGCATTGCTAAATCCTACATTGCCTGCGGTCTCGTTGAATCGAATACCACCATTATTGCCAATTCTTACGTCAGTTGATGTGATATCATATAACGTAAATGCAAAAGGCAAGGCAGCATTCGCTTCGCCATCATCAGCTAGTCCTGTTGCTGTTCCGGTTGCTGAAATATCTTCTAGAGTAGTACCGCACGCATCGTCAACAGTATAAAACTGCGCCAGCGACTGTGTAGTGTTTAATAGGAGAACTGCGGATAGTAGAGGTAAAAGTCTTTTCATGAATTCAATTTCAGAACATGTAAACCTTGAAATAGGGTCGCAAAATAGTAAAAAGGGAGACGAATCTTAGAATTACATAGATCAAGTTATTAATCTATTCGACCAACGGAATTTCAATAATTGAGGTTAACGTAGTAACCAGCGTGGTTTCTGATGTTAATAACATTGAGATTGTCCAATATCAGATACTGTCCTTTTATACCTGTCAACACGCCTTCTAGGCTTGGTTGTTTCTCCAACCGGATGCTTTTCACCTTCGGTGGAGTGTCTAAAGAAGGGAATTCAAGGTTCCAAACTTTCTCATCTTGCGTTACATACTGTTGCAATTCAGTAGGAAGCTGAGATTTAGCAATGGCTTTGGTGGCTAAAAGGTCGGCATCCAACACTTCGTTTTTTAACATACGCTGCCAGTTGGTCTTATCATTATAGAATTCCTTTAACGCAACTTCAATTGCACCTGAAAGCTGACGGTACGGCACTTCAGCTAAAATGATAGCTGATGTTGCGCCTTGGTCAATCCAACGTGTTGGTATTTGTGTGCCGCGCGTGATTCCAACTTTCAAACCACTGCTTAGTGCCAAATAGACATAGTGGGGTTGCACGTGATGTTTTTGTTCCCATTCTGGGTCGCGGCCTCCGCCTAAGTGGCCTTCGCATAACTCAGGACGTAGAATGCACTCGGCATTATCGGGCGAATTGGCAAAGCACGGATAACAGAACCCTTGTCCGAAGGCCTTTTTAGTTCCTCTACCACATGACACACAATTAATTCGCCCATCAAATTCAAACGATATTTTTTGTCCAAGAAGGTCATTCACAGCAATTATGTCTTCGCCTAAATGAAGTTTGTATTGGATTGGAGAGCCAAACTCGACAGGCATTTTAAATAGGTTTCCTTCTGAGGTCATTTGATTGATAGGTTTGATATAAGTTGAACGGCTTTTTCTACTCCGTTCTCTGTTTTCATTTGGGCTCCAATATCCGAAGCATTTTTAGAAATCAAATTTGAAGCTAAAACATGTTTGATTTCTTCTGCCAACTCATCTACGGTAATCTTCGCTCGCTGAAAAACTTTTCCACCAACTTTAGCTTCCTGCAATTGCTGTCCCCAATACGGTTGGTCGAAACCATGTGCCACAACAATAGAAGGTTTGCCTGCAAGTAATGCAGCTTGTGTCGTTCCAGCGCCTCCATGCTGAACTATAAGGGAGCACAACGGAAACACCTCGCTGTGTGGAATGCTATTTAGAATGTAGACGTTAGGGTTTTGTTCTAGTTCTTCATTCGTAATGCTAGTTTGAATGATAGCACGTTTGCCAGACAGCTTAGCCGCTTCTAATAATAACTGAGTAGAATCTTGAGCATCAAACTGCAGGCACGAACCAAAAGTCATATATATCGGAGGATCACCATTCTGAATGAATTCTTTTAAGTCAGGCGGCATCTTCCAATCCGAATTTAGATTCTCAAGGTTCAGAAAGCCAGTCATGTGAATATTCGCTGCCCAATCTTTTGGTTTTTGCGTTAATGTTTCACTTGAAGCAATCACAGTTAGTAAATTGGAGGTGAAGAGTTCTTCTTGTAAGCTGGTAATAGGAGTAAGACCTTCACGTTTGCGAATAGCCTTTGCTGTTTTGAACCAACTAGCTGTGGCTACCATTCCGCCAATCCACCACAAGAACGAGTTGAGGAATGGGCCAAGATTTACTCCAATAGGTGAAACGTATTTGGACCGAACTACCAAAGGTGTAAGAACCAACGAAACGCGAGGACAATTGAGTTTTTGACTTGCCGTCAGAAGTGTGTGGCAAACCGCATGTCCGATTACCAGGTCATTCTCTTGGCATAACTTCCTTGAAGCCGAATACATAGCCTCCGTAAATGGGTCGAAGTAAAGCGATAGCAGCTTCGAGTATTCTTTGAATGAGCCTGGTTTTGCGGCAATGGCGTACGGATTTACACCTATTGGTGCTGAAATTCCTCCGTCAGCTTTAATAAGGTCGATTCCAATTGCTTGAGGATGATTTGAGTAATCCTTTCCGTCAATGCTGGTATAAGCTAAAATAACTTCATGCCCAGCCTCTTTTAAGCCGATGGCTAATGCTAGAAATGGAAAGAAATCACCATCGGTACCCCACGTTTGAAGTCCGATTTTCATCTTGAAATAGTGAACAGTGAATAGCAATCAGTGAATAGTAATGGATTGTCGTCATTGGGAAGGAAGAACGAATGAAGCAATCTCGGTTTCATTTCTTGAAGTATTCAAAAAGTGAAATGTTCGAAGCAATCAACA
>CALCGD010000224.1 GCA_937900875.1 uncultured Flavobacteriales bacterium | reverse complement strand
GCTTAAATTCTTCCGTTTTCGTTGCCCCGTTAAACGTTTAGGACACTATTGATTTTAGATATTAACTTACGCCTTTAATTTTTTGGTAATTTTGCAACAAAGCCAAGCATGAATTTCGAAATAGAAAAGAAAGACAACTACGCAGTAGTTAAGGTAAAGGTTGAGAAATTGGATAGTCAGATTTCTCCATCCCTTAAATCAGAACTTGTTGTACTTAACGCAGACGAGTTTAAAAACATCATCATTGATTTAGCAGATACGCGTTATTGCGATAGCTCTGGCTTAAGTGCCATTCTAGTTGCAAATCGGCTGTGTAAGAATTCTGGTGGTTCTTTTGTCCTTTGTGGTCTTCAGAGATCAGTTTCTAAATTGATTTCTATTTCACAGCTTGATACCATTCTTAATATTACTCCTACACTGCAAGAGGCAACCGACCTAATAGCTATGGAGTCTATAGAGAAGGATCTTGGAGAAGAATAAAATAAGTAAATCCTAAATAATCATACATAACTAAATCATGAAAAAAACTCTACTTACTATTATTGCAGGTGTTCTTACAGCAGGCTTTGCCAATGCTCAGTGTACTCCTGATGCGGCTTTGGCCGGAGAATCTTTTGGTCTTTGGCCAGATAGCCTTGCTACTGTTTATACTTGCGTTGGATGTGGTGACCACACACGTGTTGTAGACTTGGTAACATTTTCGGATACCGTAATTTCTTTCGAATTAGTACCAGGAAGCCCAACTGATGTAACAGCTTACATCGATGCATTCAAGATTACCGATGTGAGAAATGTTCCAACTGGAATGACTTACGGAACAAACGTTGAAGCAAGTGCAGATAATGATGCACCTTGGGGATATTGGTACAATGATGGATCTGTTCCTAATCAAACTTCTACTCAGGGATGTGTTTACATCAACGGTACAGAAGATCAGTGGAATACTCTTGCTGCAACCGGAAGCATCGCTCCTGGAATTGGCGCAGTTCAATTAGAAATTGATGTTGATGTAAGAATTGCTGGAACTAGCCCAGATTTGAGCACAATCATCCAGAACGGTTCTTGGATGTCAGGTGTGCCAGCTTCTTTAGGTGGAGGCCCAATCACAGTAACTGATTACTGGTTGGTAGCTCAAGAAAGCTCTGTAGGTATCATTGAAGTGGATGAGAAGAAGTTCATGTTAGTGAACAACTACCCGAATCCATTCACTGGAATCACAAACATCAGCTTCAATGCACCACAGGATATGGCTGGACTTGAGTTCAACGTTTACAGTATTCTTGGAAGCAAGGTTCATACTCAAAAGTTTGATGCTGAAAGAGGTGTTAATAATATCGAGTACAACGGATCTCAATTGTCTTCTGGTCTTTACATCTACACTCTTAGTGATGGTGTAACTACTCTTACAAGAAAAATGAACGTGAAGTAATATTTCTTACTTCATTTTTAGAAAGGCCTCAAGCTCAGCTTGAGGCCTTTTTTTATGACTAATACCCCACAAAGGGTATTGCCATGCCCCTTGCCTTAAGATAGATTTGCGACTCAATTTAAAATCAGTCTAAATAAAAATGGCTATCACATTCCATCCTTCTTCCAAGCAAACTATACTAGTAATGCTTGTGTTTGTTTCTGTTTTGACAAGTTGTAATACAACCAAAGATGACGAGCTGCAGGTTCCAACAACCTACGAATTCAATAGAGACAACATTTCTACAATAAATTATTCTGGGCAAACCCAAAGATTGGATATGCTCCAACTCATGGGAACCTATCTTAAAACTGCCAATACAGTTGGAAGCCCTTCACTCGATGCGGATTTACTTAAAAGCATGTTCGCAAACACTAATAACCCATTTGATGGGCAGATCTTTAGCAAGAATCTAAAATCCAAATGTTTTGCTGCAGATACAGCCATGTTCATTCAGTACCTAGATGATGCAGCTAACATCAGTTTGGTTCAAGGCACAGCGTCTTTGGGCGTTTCCGGAGTATTAGTGGACGGTAGTTCTGATCCTACCGTAGGATATCGCGTAAATGAAAATGGTCTAGAGCTCACTCAGGTAATTCTTAAAGGATTGATGGGTTCTGTTTTTTACTATCAGGCCATGGAGGCATATCTAACTGAAGAACGAATGGGGTTAAATGGAAATGACGAGCTAGTTGAAAGTGAGAATCACACAGATATGGAGCATTATTTTGATGAAGCCTTTGGATATTTTGGAATTCCGAATGATTATCCGAATGCGGTTAGCTTGGATAATGCTCGTTTTTGGGGAGAATACTGTAACAAACGAAATGAGGGTTTGTACCCAAATATGAACGAAGAAATTGCTTTGGCCTTTCGCACAGCACGTGCTGCAATAGTCGCAAAAGATTATGAAGAAAGAGATATGGCTATTCAAGCGATTCAGCAAAAATGGGCGGTTGTTATTGCTGCTTCAGCTGCGGATTACCTAGGTCAAGCTTTAAGCACTACCGGCATGCCAGAGTACAAACGCCATCATGTTATGAGTGAAGCAATCGGTTTTATGCTTGCTTTGAAGTACCATTTCAATGGAGGAAACTCCAAATACCCACCTCACTTTAGCTATACGCACATTGGGCATAGTTTAATGAGAGTCGGCCCGACCACTGATTTGTACAACGTAACTGATTCACAAATAGAAGAGGCTATTGAGCACATTAAATTGGCGTTTCCCTCAGGAGAGATAAAATGAGAAGATTTATTATTGGCATAGCTTTATTACTTGGTGTTTCAGCCTGTGATACCAGTCCTAATCTGATTAATTGTGATTTTAATGAGCAATCAATGCTCGAAAATTATGCAGAAGAGATAATCGTGCCGAGATTGTCAGACTTGAGCTTGAGTTTGATTCTTCTTGAGTCCAGTACGCAGGAGTTTATTTCAAACCCTTCCATCGGCCTATTGAACGAAGTCCGAATTTTTTACGGGACTGCTTATTCCCAATATCAAGAATGTAGCGCGTTTATTTTTGGACCCGGGTTAATAAATGGGGTGCCGTATACTGAGCGATTCAACACGTTTCCTACTAACGTTTCCGAAATCAATCAAAATGTATCCAACTCCATTTCTGTGGAGATTGGTGTTAAATCTGCGGTAGGATTTCCTGCACTAGATTATCTGCTCTTCATCGAGCCTGGAACTACAAATGATGACGTATTAGCACTTTACACAACTGATGCCCTTGTAACAGAACGGAAGACCTATTTACTTGATTTAACAACAGAGTTGAAGACAACCGCAATTGCTATTGAGCAAGCTTGGTTGGCCTCAGGAGGTAATTATGCTGCACAGTTCATTTCCAATACTGGAACTGCTGAAGGAACCTCTATTGGGCATTTGGTTAACTCAATGAACTTTGATTTTGAAACACTCAAAAATTTCAAGTTTAAAATACCCCTAGGTAAGTTCAACGGTGGAGTAGTTATTCCTGAAAAAGTGGAAGCTTATTATGCTGGGGGCTCAGCATTTTTGGCAAGAAGCCAAGTAGAAGCGTTTAAGAAATTATTTCATGGCAGCACAGAAGCTAATTCGAATGGAATTGGTTTGTATGAATACCTACTTTGCTTGCAGACAGAAGGCGCAAATGGCGCTTTTTTGGCGGATGATATATCCGATCAATTTGACGCGATCGAAGATGCTGTAAATGCAATTTCAGACCCAATGTCAGACGCTCTTGTTTCTGATTTTGAAACTGTAGATAATGCCTATTTGCAAATGCAAATGATGGTGCCGAAAATCAAATATGAAATGAGCTCTGCATTAGGAGTTCAAATTAATTATCAGGATAATGATGGCGATTAACCATCATTATTTATAACATGGCAGTGTTCCGCTATTTCTTCTTGCTCAGTCTGCTTGTCTGTTCTCAGTTTTGTGCCATTGCGCAGATTACAGTTACAGGCAAAGTTGTATCCGCTGATAAAGAGCCGATGTTTAGAGTTGTCGTGCATGTCGATGGCATTGAGGAGAGCTTTTATACAGAAGAAAATGGAGCGTATAAAATCAAAGGTCTGACTGCTGGTCCTCAAAAACTTACTTTTTTTCAGCCAGGATACAAGAAACAAGAGTTTACAATTGATCCAAAAAATGGGATCCATCGGTTGGATGTTGTCTTGGAACTTTTATCCAAAGAATTGAATTCAGTAACCATTTCTGGGGATGCTGAGCCAGAAAGTGTCATCACCACTTTGAAGGCCGTGGATGGGATGGCTATTTATTCTGGTAAAAAGACTGAAGTAATCCAGTTGAGTCAGGTTACGGCCAATTTGGCTTCCAATAGAGCAAGACAAGTTTTTTCCCAGGTATCTGGTTTAAACATTTGGGAATCAGATTGTGCTGGAATCCAAATAGGCGTAGGAGCAAGAGGTTTAAGCCCTAGCCGAACCGAAAATTTTAATACTCGCCAGAATGGATACGATATAGCAGCAGATGCCCTCGGTTATCCTGAAAGCTACTATGCTCCTCCCATGCTTGCCATTGAAAAAGTGGAAGTGGTAAGAGGAGCAGCTTCATTACAATATGGTCCTCAATTTGGAGGCATGCTCAATTTTGTAATGAAAGAGGGCTCTGATTCGGCCAAGGTGGAGGTGGAAAGCGTACAAACGGTAGGGTCCTTCGGGTTCTTTAATTCTTACAACGCTGTTGGCGGAACAGTAGGTAGGTTTAATTACTATTCGTTTTTCCAGTATCGATTAGGAAATTGTTGGCGCTGTAATTCAGATTTTGATAACTACACGGCTTATGCAGCGCTCAAGTACACCAGTAAAAAGGGCACATCCATTAAGCTTGATTACACCAGAATGTGGTACTTGTCTCAACAGGCAGGTGGATTAACGGACGCGCAATTTAATGCTGACCCTCAGGCTGCCACTCGAGAAAGAAACTGGTTTAGAGTTAAGTGGAATGTTCTATCGTTATCCTTGAAACACGAATTTAGTTCAGCCACAAAAGTTGATGTTCGCCTGTTTGGATTGCTTGCCTCAAGAGAAGCCTTGGGTTTTCAGGGCCCTCCAAATCAAAGTGACCCAATCTCAAATCCAGCATCGTCCGATTTGGACAAGTTCCGAAATTTAATCTATGGAGATTTCAATAATATAGGTTCCGAAATCCGCTTCATGCACCGTTATATGATTCGGAATCAACCACAGGTAATACTTACTGGGGTTCGGCTTTATAAGGGTTTAACCAATAGTGATCAAGGAGCGGCAGATTCAACTTTTGAAGCCGTTTTTGAGTTTGAAGATGTTGTCTCTAACCGGTCTTCATCATCTCATCCCAGTGGTAATGTGGCATGGTTTGCAGAAAACGTTTTCAATATTGGAGACAAGTTCAGCGTCACACCTGGCGTTCGAATTGAATACATCACCACAAAAACTGTCGGTGAATCTCGTACCATTTACCGAGATCAAGCTGATAACATAATTCTAGACACACTTAGTGCTGGAGAGAGCTCCAGTAAGCGTTGGTTTCCACTGTTCGGTTTAGGAGTGAGCTACAAGCCACTGCGTGGTTTAGAGCTATACGCTAACTTTTCTCAAAATTATAAGCCAATCAATTTTAATGACTTATGGGTCAGTAATCCAAGTTCTCGTATAGACCCAAATATGAAAGATGAAACTGGTTACAATGCCGATTTAGGGTTTAGAGGTAAAGTGAAATCAGCTTTTCAATTTGACGTAACGGGATTCCTAATGATGTACAATAATCGTATTGGTTATATCCAGCAAACCGACCCAGAGTTGTTTAATGTCTACCGGCTCAGAACTAATGTTGCTAATGCCAGAACTGTTGGGGTAGAAACATATTTGAGATGGAACGCAATACAGACTTTTAGAAAATCATCTGATTTTAAACTCGGCATTTTCTCCAATATTACGTGGCTTGAAGCACGATATGTTACTTCGAGCGAATCGGCTTTCAACAATAATAGAGTAGAACACACCCCAGCTTTAATGCTTCGTACAGGGCTCGATTTTGCATTCAAGAAGTTGAAGTTATCCTACTTGTTTTCTTACACGGATTCTCAGTTTACAGATGCCACTAATTCCATAAGTACTGGTAATGCTGTAAATGGATTGATTCCATCTTATTACGTGATGGATATAAACGTTTCTTACAAGATTTGGAAGTTTTCAATAAACGGAGGAGTAGAGAATGTTACCGACAACAAATACTTTACTCGAAGAGCAACAGGATACCCTGGTCCAGGAATCATTCCATCCTCTGGAAGAACTTATTTTGTTAGCATTGGAATTAAGGTGTAATTAACCTCAAGTTTTTGTAACCAATTACCCCGTAACCGAGTAATAAGGCATCAAAGACAATGAGAAACAACGCTAATTACTGTAAGTCGTTTATCGATAACTCCTTTATAACAGAAGGTTGCAGAGAGCTTACTTTCATTGGCGATTAGTACTAATTTTGTTACTTGCAAAGCACATTAACCAGACAGAGGTCATGACAAAAAGTTATTTTTCAAACAAGTGGATTGGATTCAGCGGAGCTCTTGCTTTTGCTGCCATATTTATGGTAGGCTGCGTTTCTGATGTAAAAAAAGACGATGGTGGAGGAGATGAAAATGCCGCAGCAGTCGATTCCTCAACAACCAAATTGATGAGTATTGGAGGAAGCATGTTTAGCATTCCTTCTCCAATTCAAACGGCAATGCTTATCGAAAAATCAGGTTCTGATTACAATAAGCAATTTCTAAATGACGCAAAACGGGTTACTACCTATGCAACCAATTACCAAAAAGCACTTAATCTAGGAGTCTATGGTGCCGATGTTGGATACGTAACTATTTATGATCAAAGTCAAGATGCTATAAAGTACATGGGCGTGATTAACAAGCTTACTGACGAGCTTGGAATTACCGGTGCATTTGACGAAAGCACAATTAAGCGGTTTGAGAATAATTTCGGCAAACGCGATTCAATGTTAAATCTGGTAGCCGTTGCCTACAGAAATGCTGATGCATTTTTGAAAGACAATGACAGAATGAATGTAGGAGCATTAGTTCTTGCTGGAGGGTGGATAGAAACACTCTACTTCACAACTCAAATTGCTGTTAAAGACGGGAACCAAGACGTAATTAATAGAATTGGCGAGCAGAAATACACCCTGAACAATATTGTTAAAATGCTTACTCCGTATTACAATCAACCAGAATACGATGTTTTGGTAGATGAATTGATAGAGCTTGCGTATGATTTTGATGCAATTGACATTCAATACACTTACGAAAAACCGCAGGTAGACATTGCCAACAAGACTACTAAAATCAATAGTAGAACCGATGTAGTAATTACACCTGAACACTTGCAAGCAATTGCGGATAAAGTAAAAACGATTAGAAACAAAATAGTAGGCCAACAATGAGAACTAAGACCTTGAGAATACTGATGGCATCCCTAATAATGGGATTGGCCTACATTGGAAATACTTCAGCACAATGCGATTCAATCGCAAGGATTTGTGCTGATAACGTAACGGCTGATTACATCTCAGACGGTCAATCTTACAGAGCACTTCTTAATGGAGATCAGGTAGCCGAATTTAGAGCTACTTTCTACGGAGGAAGCACTTACCGAATAGCTGGTTGCAGCGGATTTACCGATGGTAACCTAATATTTGAAATCTATGACGAGGATCACAATCAGCTTTTTGCAAGCAGCGATTACAAGAACACTCCTTATTGGGATTTTGAATTCGGTTCAACTGTAGATTGTACAATCGAAGCAAAACTGAATTTGAACAATGTTAAATCTGGATGT
The DNA here is from genome assembly GCA_937900875.1 of uncultured Flavobacteriales bacterium. Classification (GTDB taxonomy): domain Bacteria; phylum Bacteroidota; class Bacteroidia; order UBA10329; family UBA10329; genus UBA10329. The sequence continues at coordinate 11,036 of CALCGD010000224.1, read as the reverse complement.
GCCGCAATGGTGATAGGATTTAAACAATAGTAAAATTTGCGCGATTCGCGTAACCAAAGGCCTCCTTGCTTCGTTGTAAGGAGGCCTTTCTTTTTGTAAAGCGAATGAGTGAAAGAATATTAAAAGCCTTAATGCAGCTGTTTGCCTTGGTAGCCAAGGACGAAACAGGATCAGAGAGTGGAAGAAAAGTTGTAAAAGTCTTTCTTGAGCAACAGCTTAACAAGGAACTTGTACTTCAGTACCTGGAGGTTTTTGACCAGTTCTTTATCGAACATCATGGCTCTCCAGACGAAGAGGATGAGAAAAAGAAAAAACGGATATCTAGAAGTTCCGTAAAAATTCTTAAAATATGCATGGCAATAAATTCTGAGCTTACTCAGAAGCAAAAAGTCATCGTACTGTTTAGATTACTCGAATTTGTGAATTCTGACGGCTCTATTGCTGGTCAAGAACTCGATTTCGTAAATACCGTTTCAGATACATTCAATATTGATGAACGGGAATTTCTAAGATGTCTTCACTTTGTAAAAGCTAACGAGCTAGAAGAACAAGATTCGGAAAACGTTCTTCTTATTAGCGCCAAAAAAGAAACCGAGTTAGAACGGGCGCATGTTATTTGTGCAGAAGCTTTACATGGGCAAATTAGAGTACTGCGGGTTCAAAGCGTAAATCTCTATGTGTTTAGATATTTTGGGACAGAAACCCTCTTTATTAACGGACAGCCTGTTCGCTCTGGTACGGTAAATATCCTTTCTCAAGGGGCCTCAATAAGAACCTCAGGTATTGCACCAATCTATTACAGCGATATAGTTGGGCGTTTTATGCGCGCAACCGTAGATTCTGACCTAGTTTTTGAAGCTAACAACATTGAATTTGTTTTCCCAGGAGGTAAAAAAGGCTTGCACAACCTCAATATGCGAGAACGTTCTGGTCAATTACTTGGAATTATGGGGGCTAGTGGTGCAGGTAAGTCCACTTTGCTTAATATTTTAAATGGTACGGCAGCTCCTAGCAAAGGCTCGGTAAATATCAACGGAATCGACATCTATAAGGAGCCCGAAAAGGTTGAAGGCTTGATAGGATACATTTCTCAAGACGATTTGCTAATAGAGGATTTAACAGTTTTTGAAAACCTATACTACAACGCTAAGCTGTGTTTCGATGACCTAAGCAAATTCCGAATAACCAAGAGGGTAATCGCTACCCTTAAAAATTTGGGACTTAGCGAGATAAAGGATTTAAAGGTGGGAAGTCCACTAAACAAAAAGATAAGTGGCGGTCAGAGAAAACGTCTCAACATTGCTCTTGAACTTATTAGAGAACCATCTATTTTGTTTGTTGACGAACCTACTTCAGGTCTTTCTTCAAGAGATAGTGAAAACATCATGGACCTTTTAAAGGAACTCTCTTTAAAAGGAAAACTGATTTATGTGGTTATTCATCAGCCTTCATCAGACATCTATAAAATGTTTGATAAACTGATGATTTTAGACACTGGAGGCTTTCCAGTTTACTATGGTAATCCAATTGACGCTATACAATACTTTAAAGCTCAGATTAATGATGTAACCAGCGAAGACGTTGAATGCTTCAATTGTGGTAACGTAAATCCAGAGCAAGTATTCAACATTATTGAGGGTAAAGTACTTGATGAATATGGCCAGTTAACCATGGCCAGACGTGTGAAACCAGCAGACTGGAATGAAAAATTTTTAGGTTCTGGCAAGATGGACACAGAGCTTGCTGACCACAACGGAGCTGGCGATGAATTGCCAAAGGCCGCGTCAATTCCTTCAAGATTTGCACAGTTCGTGGTTTTTATGACCAGGGACGTACGCTCTAAAATAGCGGACAAGCAATACATGCTCATTAACTTCTTAGAAACGCCCGTTTTAGCCCTCATTCTGGCTTTGCTGGTGCGTTTTTATGCTAATGATGAAACTGGTTATATGTTTCGTGAAAACGATAACATTCCAGCGTATATGTTTATGTGCGTAGTTGTGGCGTTATTCTTTGGTCTAACGGTAAGTGCAGAAGAAATTATCAAAGACCGAAAGATTCTGAAACGGGAGAAATTTTTGAACCTGAGTAGATCAAGCTATTTGGTGTCTAAAATCATCATAATGTTCTTCATCTCATTCGTACAGACATTATCGTTTGTGCTTATCGGTAACAGTATTTTGGAAGTTGATGGCATGAATATCGCCTACTTCTTGGTGCTATTCTCAACTTCCTGCTTCGCAAACATGCTTGGATTAAATATCTCAGCAAGCTTTAGAAATGCTGTTACCATCTATATTCTTATCCCGTTTTTGATTATTCCTCAGCTTCTGCTGAGTGGAGTTATTGTGAAATTTGACAAATTGAACCCAGGCTTTTCGTCTGACTCTTACGTTCCAATAACCGGAGAGATTATGGCGTCTAAATGGGCTTATGAAGCACTAGCAGTTCATCAGTTTAAGACGAATAAGTACCATGCCGATTTGTTTGAATACGATAAAGCTATTTCCGAAGCAACATATCGAAAGGACTACTGGATACCGGAGCTTAAGAAAAAAGTGATTGCCTTAGGCTACATTCTCGACTTGAAGTCTCCTGAACCAGGTAAAAAAGAAAACGCACTAGCACTTTTGAGGACTGAAATTTCTAAAGAAAATAGCTTCAATAGCACTTTAAAATTTGAAAAGGTTGATCAATTGACGGTTGAATTGGCGGATGAACAATTAGTTGCAGATATGCGAGACTACCTTGATAAGTTGACTAAGCATTATGTAACTAAACGTAATTCAGTGGACGCAACTAAAGATCGACTGATTGCTTCAAAGCTGAAAACGCCTGAAGAAAGAGACGCTTTTAATAAGGTTAGAGATGATTATTACAATGAGAGTTTAGGTGACTTGGTATTGAATAGTTCGGACTTCTACAGAATTATTGAGCGTAATGGAAAACTCATACAGCGACTCAATCCTATTTATCAGGATCCAATGGGTAGTTCCATGCTTCGATCTCACTTTTTCGCTCCTCGCAAAATGATTTTTGGAGTGTATGTAGATACCTATTGGGCCAATTTAGCTGTCATTTGGGCTATGTCTGTTTTCCTTATGTTAACCCTCTATTTCGATGCTCTTTCAAGACTGTTAGACTTTGTAGGGTCAATCGGAGAAAGAGTTGCTGGATTGTTTGGGAAGAACGAAGACCCGTACTGAAAGCTCTCGCTAAAGGGACCATTGCCTCCATTATTATAGTCATGTTTCGTTTTCGTTCATTTTCAACGAATCCTAGTGGTTTTATGCTGCACGCATACTAAATTAGATGTACTTCCAGTTTACTGGTACCACCCCTAATTATTGAATCTTATGAAGAGTATGTTGAAGTTCTTGACCGTAGCTGCGGTCATGTTGGCTTGCAGGACCCAATTAGTAGCTCAAATTAATGTGTCGGATGTTGAAATTGTTCGAGACAGTTGGGGAGTTCCGCACATTTTTGGGAAAACAGATGCAGATGTTGCCTATGGTTTAGCCTGGGCTACCTGCGAGGATGATTTTGTCACGCTTCAGCACCTTATGCTTGCTGCTAATGGTAGACTAGGAGAAGTAACTGGAAAAAATGGTGCTATGCTAGATTTTATGGGGCAAATAGCACAGGTACGTCAGGCCGTAGACAGATTGTATGACACTTCATTTTCGCCTGATTTCCTTACCTACCTGCAAGGCTATGTAGAGGGTGTAAACAGGTTTGCACAAACACATCCTAATGAAGTTTTAAGAAAAGGATTATTTCCACTAACAGACAAAGATGTACTTCAGGCGAATACGCTTACGCTTGTTTTTCTCACTAGTGTCTATGTTGAAATTCAACAAATATTTACTCGCTCTATTGTATTGTATGAGCGCAATATGCAGTACAAAGGAAATCTGCCTGAAGGTTCAAATGCTTTCGCGTTTAACAAGAACAAAACCAAAGACGGGCACACCTATTTAGCAGTTAATTCTCATCAGCCTTTAGAAGGTCTGTTTTCTTGGTACGAGGCACACTTGGTAAGCGAAGAAGGCCTGAATATTTTAGGCGGTACTTTTCCTGGAGGCTCAACAATTTTTCATGGAGTCAACGAGCATTTGGGGTGGGCGGCTACCTTAAATCATCCTGATTTATGTGATGTCTATAAACTAGAAATGCATCCGAAGAAAAAACTGCAATACAAATTTGATGATGGCTATGAAACCCTTGAAGTATTCAAGGCTACGGTTAAGGTAAAAGTGGGTGCGATAAGAATACCTATAACGCGCAAATTTTATAAAAGCAAGCACGGAACAGTTATCAAAAACCAAGATGGATATTATGCCATTCGGTTCCCCGCAAACCTAGATATTGGTGGGGCAGAGCAGCTGTATCGAATGAATAAGGCTAGAAATTTTAAGGAGTATAATGCTGCTCTTGACATGGGGCGCTTTGCGGGTACCAATAACATTTATGCAGATGGAAAAGGGAATATTCAGTTCATAAGTTTAGGTCAGTTTGCCTACAGAGACTCTTCCTACGATTGGCTATCTGTACTCCCAGGAAACACATCTAAAACCTTATGGGAACCGAAATTTCACCCGCTTGCAGATCTTCCTTCCTATAGAAATCCAAAATCGGGTTACCTATTTAATACGAATGGATCTCCTTTTTTCGCTACTGCCGAAGAGGATAACATAGACCCACGAACCATTAACTCCACGTTTGGTTATCAGGATGAGACTAAACTCAACAACAGAACTATAAGGGCACACGATTTAATTTCTGGTTACGATAAAATTTCATGGACCGACTTTAAGACCATAAAGTATGATCAAGGATTCAATGAAAAAATGGAAACTTTCAATATCAAAAACATGATAATGATTGAGCAGTTGAGTGCCGAAAAATATCCAGATTTAAAAGAGGCTCTTGAAGTAATTAAATCATGGGATCATTCGGCAGATGTAGAAGACGAGGAAACAGCTTTAATTGTTTTCACATTCAACAAGTTGGCGGAAATAATAATGTCTAATGGAATGCAATACGAATCAAACTCACTTACTGAGAAGCAATATGTGAATGCTTTACGCGCGGCTAAACGTCATATGATGAAGCATTTTGGGTCTTTAAGAGTGCGTTTAGGCGATGTACAGAAGCATGTGAGAGGAGACAAGGTGATTGGGGTAGGTGGAGCTCCAGATGTTCTTGCTTCAAACATGAGTAAACCTTATACAAAAGGTCGACTGAAAACATTCGTTGGGGAGTCCTATATTATGTTGGTTGATTTTGATGAAAACGGAGTACCGCGAATTGAGACAATTAATGCTTTTGGGGCTTCAAATAGACAGGAAAGCCCGCATTACACTGATCAGATGGAGTTATGGGCGCAAAAAAAGACTAAAACCATGACACTAGATAAAGAGCAGGTTTATAAGGACGCTGAGAGAATTTATCACCCACAATAAATTTCCCTAGCTAAGTCGAAATGTACTATTAGTCACATTTTCGAAACGTCATTCTTGTATTTTTATGGTCTATCCATCCATGAAAAGCAGAAGAAACTTCCTCAAACGAACCTCAATAGCTGCGCTAGGCACATTAGTAGGCGCACGAATTGTTTTTGCCGATAACCTTCCGAAAGGCTACACCCCAGTAGCTTTACAAGATGTAGACCCATTCGAGCTATTTGGCAAACACCGAGAAATGGTGGTGCTCAATAATAGACCTTGGAACATTGAGTCATTACCTCATTTGTTAGATGATAGAATAACTCCGAATGAGAAAATGTTCATCAGAAACAATGGACTTATTCCTCAGGATATTGACATCACTAAATGGACACTTACAATAGATGGTGAATCTGTGGCCGAGCCAAAAACTTTCACATTAGCCGAACTTAAATCTAAATTCCCGCAGTACACTTATCAGTTAACCTTAGAATGCGGTGGAAATGGCCGTAAGGAGTTCAATCCTCCAGCAAAGGGGAATCAATGGGCAGATAGTGCAATTTCATGCGCAGAATGGACCGGAATCCGATTGTCGGATGTTCTTAATGATGCTGGTGTTAAAAGCAATGCTGTTTACATCGGATATTATGGAGCAGATGTTCATCTAACCGGAAATCCTGATAAAGTGGTCATCTCCAGAGGTGCTCCAATGGCCAAAGCCATGCAAGACGAAACCCTATTGGCATTCAAAATGAATGGCGAAGACATTCCCTTGGCTCACGGTTATCCTCTCAGACTAGTAGCTGGCGGATGGCCAGCTTCGGTTTCAGGAAAATGGTTGAAAAGAATTAGTGTAAGAAACGTTGTGCACGATGGCCCTAAAATGGAAGCGCCCAGCTACCGAGTTCCATGTGAACCGATTGCACCTGGAGATAAGGTGGCAGATGAGGATATGTGCATTATAGAATCCATGCCTGTCAAATCACTTGTTACCTACCCCAAAACGGGTGCCATGCTTAATTTGGGCAAAACCCTAACTCTTCGGGGCCATGCTTGGGCTGGAGAATTGGAAGTGAAGAAGATGGAGTATTCGATAGATTTTGGTGCTACTTGGAGTCAATGCGAGCTTGAAAAGCCAGTAAATAGATTGGCATGGCAACATTTTAAAGCACAAGTAAGTTTCCCGGAAAGAGGATATTACGAGGTTTGGGCTAAGGCTACAGATAATAATGGAAAATCTCAGCCAATGGTACTTCCAGGTTGGAATCCAAAGGGCTACCTAAACAATGCTTGTCACCGAATTGCGGTAAAGGTCAACTAGCATGCTTGACCCCGAAAAACAGAAAATTCTAGACGAGATTCAGCGAAATCTCAAGATTCTTACCAATGCCACACTTGTGTTGGTTACAAGTGGATTTGTGCTCGTTTATTTTATGGTTACGTCTCCGTCAAAAAGTGGCAAAAAAGTGACTATTACGGCTGTTCAAGTTGAAGAAGAATTACCCGAATTTGAGAACGGAATTCACGTTCGTACGGGTTTTAAAGAAGATGCAAATCTAAACTTGGTTATTGCTAATTGTACTAGTTGCCATTCTGCAAAAATGGTTACTCAAAACAGGGCCACCAGAGAAGGTTGGCAGACCATGATAAGATGGATGCAGGAAACTCAAAACCTTTGGGATTTGGGAGAAAGTGAAGGCCCTATTTTGGATTATTTAGCCAAATATTATGCACCTGAAGAGCAGGGGAGAAGGCAGCAGCTAACCGATATTGCTTGGTATGAACTGGAAGATTAGCGCTTTTTCGATATTAGGATTTGCGTTTCTAGCCGGGTGTAATCCAGATACACATCATTCTGATAACGAAGTTGAAGTCCAGTTTGAAGAATACGCCTCACGAAAATATTTGATTGAACCAGAAGAATTGGCTGAATTGCTGAATAACCAGCATGCTATCAAGTTAATAGATGTTCGAAAGCCTACGCATTTTTCTAAAGGGCATATCCGTGGGGCAGTAAATATTTGGCGCAATCAAATAACCGACACGAGTTTCGACTATGGCGGTATGATGCCTAATAAAACTCAAATGGAAAAATTGTTTGGAGAACTAGGAATTGCTCCTTCCGATACTCTCATTATTTATGATGATAAAGCAGAATGTGATGCCGCAAGACTATGGTGGATTTGCAAATTTTACGGGCATCAAAACATGAAACTTCTAAATGGAGGACTAAAGGCCTGGTCGGTGTTAGATTCTTCTTTATCGTTTGATAATCAGTTAGTTGTAGTAACTGATTATCAATTTTATTCGGAAGCTGATTCCTCCATTTTAATGAATTACCAAGTGCTAAAACTTTTGGAAATTGACTCCACCGTAACCTTGGTAGATACACGAAATATTGCTGAATACGCTGGAGAGGAATTGAAAGATGGAGCGGCTCGTGCAGGCCATATCTTAGGAGCTAAAAATCTAGATTGGGCAGCGTCTGTAAATTATTCTGGAAACCATAAGTTTTTGCCAGTTTCTGACCTCAAACTAAAGTTCAGTTCAATAGGAATTGATGGAACCAAACCAATAGTAAGCTATTGCCATTCTGGAGTTAGATCGGCTCACACTTTATTTGTGCTTACCGAATTACTTGGTTACAAAGAGGTTCGCAATTACGATGGTTCTTGGACAGAATGGAGTCATCTCACCCCTGAATGATAAGGTCAAAAGTTGATTTTGCAAAATCAATTTCTTCTTCCGTGGTTTCAATTACCCAATCGCAATTCATTCCAAATTCCTGATTTTTTATCTTCCAACCATTTTGACGAATAGCGCGCTCAATATCTCCAATTTGTGCGTGAGAAAATTGAATTGATACGGTTTTCTTTGGAATTTTTGTCACAATCTTGGCAACATCTAACGCTTCTTTTGCTGCTTCTTTGTAAGCATTTATTAGTCCTGAAACACCGAGCTTCGTTCCGCCAAAATATCGGACAACAGCTACCAGAGTGTTCGTTATTTCCTTACTCTTTATCTGATTGAGAATAGGCAATCCAGCACTTCCGTTAGGTTCTCCATCGTCATTAGCTCTGTAATCCGCTCCATCAATTCCTAATTGATAGGCGTAACACACGTGTCGAGAGGAAGGATGCTGCGCTTTCAAATCTTCCAAAAGCGGTTTTACATCTTCCACGCGGCTGATAGGATAGGCATAAGCAAGAAATTTAGAACCTCGGTCCTTACAAATTCCTTCGGTGCTTTTAGCTATGGTTTGATAGGAATTTGGCATCGGTTGTAAAGTTAGTTGGCTATTGGTAGGTCAAAACGCTTATTACCGTATCCATTACACTTATTACGCGTAACCCTTTTTATAATGATACAATGAGAAATTTACAAAGATGATCCACCTACATCGCGCTATAACATTCGTTATGGTGTGTTTTTGTACCGTACACTTTTCTGCGTTTAAGCTTTCGGCTCAAACTGCAGACACAACCGTGTGCGCTGCATATATGGATAGCGTTGGCTTGTACTCTTATCGTTATGATGCCAATGACTCATTACGCTTTTATGCCCAAAAAGTGCTTGATTGCTCAAAATCTTTGGGAGATATTGATGGACAAATGGAAGCCCTTTCGGTGCTTGGCGTCACTTGCATTCGAGAAAATAATACAAAAGGAGCTCTTGATTATTTCGAGCAGAATAGGCAAATGGCCATTGCTCAAAATAACCGAATCGTAGAGGCTCAGGTCCTTGTAAATGTTGCCTCCGTATACACGTCAATGGATAGTACGAAACGTTCGATGGAAATGCTCATGCATTCTGCAAAGATTTTCGAAGAACTACAGGATTCAGCCATGTTGATGTATGTCTACACGAACATTGGAATTCTGTTCGGTAAAATTCGTGAGAGAGATGAGCAATTGATTTATAGCCGAAAAGCATTTGCCATGGGAGGTGGTGTTGTTAAGAATAGGAAAACACTCACTTTGGGCACAAATTTGGCAGTTAACTATCTCAATAGTGGAAAGGTAGATACCGCAGAAATTCTTGGCTTGCAATTATTAGACAAAAGTCATGCCTTCGGGAATTCGAAAACAACTACCCAAATATTGGCTCATCTGGCCAATATTGCCAATCGAAAAAACGAGTACGAAAAGGCCATTGAGTATGCCAATGAAGTAATGACTTATGAGGGAACTCTCAAACATGATCATACCTTTTCATCTGTTTTGGTTTATAGAGGTTCTGCTTATTTAGATTTAGGTGATGTTACAAAGGCGATTTTAGATTTTGAGAAAGCACTGAAATACGCAGAATCTGAGCAATCCCTTTTGCGAAAAGAAATGGCACTAAAGTATTTGCATCGCGCATACGCAACCGCTGGAAGATTTGAAGAGGCGTATGGCATTATGGTTCAATATAAAAATGCCACTGACACGCTTTCTAGCGAAGAAAACGTGCGGATTCTCAATGATATTGAAACCAAGTATGAAACAGAGAAAAAAGAACAGCAGCTTCGAGATTTAGGTCAGCAACACCAGATTTCTGAACTCAAGATTAAACAGAGAAATATCTGGATAATCGTATTGATTGTTTTGGCTTTTTCAATCGCCACAGGCATTTTCTTTGTGTCTCGGCAACGCTTATTAAAACAAGAACGAAAGACTCTTGAAAACCGCCTTCTTTCCCTCCGTGTACAGTTAAATCCGCACTTCATTTTTAATGCACTTACCGCGGTACAGAATTACATGTTAAGTGGCAAGGATCTAAGAGAAGCTACAAAGTACCTATCCAACTTTGCAAAGGTGATGAGGGCTTTCCTAGAGTACAATCAAGAAGAACAAATTTCACTCGACAAAGAATTGCATGCCCTAGAGTTATACGTTGGCATTCAGAAGTTACGATTCAGCAATGGATTTGAGTTTGACATTGAATTGGACGAGGAAATTATACCTGAAGAGGTTCTGGTTCCTCCAATGATAATGCAACCGCTAATTGAAAATGCCATTGAACATGGAATTCGCAACATGGAGAATGGTCGCATTTCGCTCAGCTATAAGTTGAAAGATGATTACTTAATTATGAAGGTTGCTGACAACGGAATTGGTCGACAGAGAGCAGCTGATGCAGCGCCAAAAGTGAATGACAAAACATCTCTGGCGACAAAAATTACCCAAGAGAGAATTTCACTCCTCAATAGGAAAGGAATTGGAGCGTATACATTTGATATTACTGATGGAAATGAAGACGGAACAGGAACTGTAATCATTTTTAAAATCCCTTATATACTAACATGAGAGCACTAATTATTGATGACGAACAGAACGTTCGCGAAGCGTTAAAAGGTGTTTTAAATCTTTGGGCACCCGAGATAGAACTAGTAGGAGAAGCCTCTGGGGTTGCAGAAGGTTTGGCCAAAATCCATGCGCATGTTCCAGAACTAGTTTTTCTAGATGTGGAGATGGCAGATGGAACAGGATTCGATCTATTGCAAATGATTCCAGAGAGAAAATTTGAGGTGATTTTTGTAACCGCTCACCAGCATTACGCTATTAGTGCAATTAGAATGAGTGCCTGCGATTTTCTTCTAAAACCTGT
>CALCGD010000223.1 GCA_937900875.1 uncultured Flavobacteriales bacterium | reverse complement strand
AAGTGTCACTTAACACTATCCCTTTAGCAGTACACTTTTAGCTGACGTCATACAGGTCTGTTCCTACTTTAATTGCACCCGAAACATCGAGCATTTCCAGCGGGTTGTTGTTACCAACACCCATGCCTTGTTGGGCAAATGTGGATGCTGAAAAAGCAGTAAATGTGATTACAGCGAAAACGCTGCATACATAAGGCGGAGTGATTTTCATGGAATTGTCTTAGACTGACAAAGGTCAGAGAACCACATTCCATTTGCATTAACAAACGCTAATAACGCGTTGAAGAGAAACTATTTTTTCTTCGCCAATCTGGCGCGTACTCGAGACAACGACACGGGGGTAATTCCTAAGTATGAGGCCAAATAGATTTGGGGTACTCTTTGAAGAAGATTTGGATGATGGTACCTGAAATGCTCATACCGTTCCTCCGGACTCATAGTGGTATGATATTCTAACCGAGTAATGGCCTCCACAAAATTCAACTTTAACGCCTCGGTAAACAGCCGTTGTAGCTTCAAATTTTCTCGTGCCAACTTTTCAAACTTTCGCATATCAAAATAAGCAATCCAGCAATCTTCCAAAGCCATTACTCCTTCATTTGAGGGTAAATCCTTAAAGAAGGTATTGGGAGAACTGGTCATCATGCCTTCAGAAGCAAAAAGCGTGGTGCGTTCTTCTCCGTTATGCTTAATAATGTAATTGCGAAGCAATCCTTTAAGTACCACAAATGTGTTGTAGTTGTAATCGCCCGCATTCACCAAGATTGTTCCTTGCTTAATCTGCTTAAACTCGCATAATTGTACAAGTGAGGCAATCTCCTTCACTCCAAGGAAAGAAAATTGCTTAAAGAAATGTTTGAGCGCTTCAACCATGGGGTCAATAAAGGTAATATCCGATAATCACCAATTAACTGGCTCTTTACCTAGGTACTTTTGTATGATCGGCAGATAATATTCTTTCAAATCATTCAATTCATATGTCTGCGGACGTTTGGTGTAAAGGTCGTACTGATTGAAATCTTTTACCCAATCCAAGTACGGTTTTTCTTCTTCTGCCATGATGTCCATGTAGCTTCCACCTGTGTGCCAAGGGTAAAAACTATGGTAACGAACCATGGTCATTCCTTCTTTCGGAATGCTGTTTTCTTTGTGATTGGTGAGCACCTGAAACAAGTATTCGTCATGTCCCCAAGCTTTGAGGGCATTGTCTAATCCATAGCCTTTAGTATACATTCCCAATTCGGTATTGTATCGTGGGTCTTGCATATCAGGATTGGCACCATTGAACTCTGAATAAACCAAGGTTTGAGGAAACTTGCAACCAACTAAGAAAATATCGCCAACCAAACCCCATTGTTCAGTCATACTGGTGCCGTCTTTATCTTCTCCCCACAAAAACATACACTTACCAAGGTCGTGAATCAGACCTACCAATTGCATCCAGTCTGGACGATTGTCAGCACGCATGCCTTCGGCAGTCTGCACCAAATGATGCAGGTTTGGAAGGTTCATGTCTGGGTCGCTTAAGTCTACAAAGACATTGAGCTTTTCCATGGCTTCCCAAATGTGCATGGGCTTATCAAACGTAAGGTACTTTCTGCGCATGCGCTCTACGTACTCCACCGTTTGGTATGTGCGCATCTTGCGGTAATTCTCTCTTACGGTTGCAATGGTTTCGCCTTCTTCGTAATTACGGAAGCTGGCGGCTTTGGTGCTTGTTTCCATAAAGCAAAGATAGTTTGATGATTGCTAGTTTTGCTCCATGCTAAAATACAGCGCAGACATACGGACACTGGCAGTGGTAACTCTCTACTTCACCAGCTCAGTATTTGCTTGGATTTACTTTCCTGTAGAGTGGTATTTAAGATTGCCGATAATGGCAGTGGTTGCTGTGCTTTCGTTCATGTGCGCGGTAATCGTTCACAATACCATTCATCATCCTATTTTCAAGAACAAAGGGATGAACAAGGTCTTTCAGATTGTGCTTTCTTTTACCTACGGACATTCGGTTAGCGCTTACGTTTCTGGACATAATTTCAGTCATCATCAGCATACCCAAAAACCAATGGACCGCATTCGCAGCACGCAAATGCGGTACAAATGGAATTTCCTCAATCAGTTCATGATTTTCTTTCAGAATGCACCTGGAATTATGAAAGATGAGAACGTTTTCGCAAAACGAATGCTGAAAGAAAAACCATCTTGGTTTTACCAGTACGCTCTTGAGATGGTAATCGTACAAGGAGTAAAATTCGGACTGTTGTTCTACAATTGGGAATATGCCCTATTGCTGATTTTCATTCCACACCTTTATGCCGCATGGGGAATTGTTGGCACCAACTATTGGCAGCACGATGGTTGCGATGAAAATCATCCAGTCAATCATTCTCGGAATTTCACTAATCCGTTCCTGAACTTTGTAGCGTTCAACAACGGTTATCACGGTGCGCATCATGAAAGACCAGATTTGCATTGGAGTCAGTTGCCGGCTTACCATGCCGAGCATATTAGGCCGAAACTGCATCCAAACTTGGAACAGAAATACTTGTATGCTTACTTATGGAAAACGTGTATTTGGCCAGCGAAGCGACAGGATTACCTTGGTAATCCTGTTGTTTTGGACGACTCCATCAAGTATGAAGATTGGATTCCAAGTGCAGATATTGAAGCCAATAAGTACCAATTGGGGGTTGAAGTCTAGTATGTATTTCACGTATATTTATGGCTCTAACCATCAAAAATTAAAGAATGAAAAAAGGATTTTTAGCACTTACGGCAGTGGCGCTCTTTGCTGCAACAGGCTGTAACAAAGGAGATTGGAATGATGCTTTTTATAATGAGGTTACCTCAGAAGAAGCGAACTTAAGATTAGACCAATCTAACTATGAAGTTGAGGTGGTTGAACCACTAATGGCTTCCTTAGCTATGGATTATTACACAAGTGGAATTGTGAATTACAAACTGAATGGAGAAACTGTTGCTTCTATAAACTATGGCGATGGGACCCATGATGCTAAAGCGATTAAGACTGTAAACGGATTGGAGGAAGAGTTCGATCTTGAAAAGCTTTGCGCTGAAACAGAAAGCAAAAAGTATTACAAAATTATTATCGAGCCAATTGTGAAGACAGAAGACTGCGATTACATCGTAGCCGGAGTGGTTAAATACTTCAAATGTGAGGGAAATGAATGGTTTGCTACTGTAGATTACGGTGACGGAGCCTGTGATGACATCGCCCACAAAGAATGGGATGGCGGTTCTAAGGAATTCAGCTTAGACTGGGACAAGAAGTAGGATTTATTACAACACTACAGAAAAGGCCGTTACTTCGTTTCGGCCTTTTCTATTTTCTAGCACAACCATGAACAAAACACACCTCTTATCACTATTGGCAATATCAGTATTGCTAGGCTCATGCGAACCTGATGAAGAGCTTTCAGAATACGATTGCGAAGAATGGACAACAGCTTGTGCAGACAGTTCAATTGTGGTGGACCCTTTGAAAAGTAACCGAAAGGTTCTGATTATTGGAATCGATGGTTTTAGGGCAGACGCTATGCAGGATACAATCACTCCGTTTCTTTTCAGCTTAGCTCAAAGCCCAAACACCTATTACACGAATCAGAATCATGTTCAAAGCCTCACTTTTAGTGGGCCTAACTGGAGTAGCTTATGCACAGGCGTAGACTTTTGCAAACACATGGTTACCACCAATGGTTTTGGAGATAACCACCTAGTTGAATATCCGCATTTCTTCCAATACATTGAACAAGCTAATAGCAGTAAAAACACTGTTTCAGTGGTTAATTGGACTCCAATAAACACCCATTTATCGTCACCTTTTGCGGATTACTCACCAACTGAAAGCATTACTGACCATGACGTTTTTCTTATAACGAATAACCTTCTCCTGCAAGGAGTTCCATTGAACCCTGATATTCTCTTTCTACAATTTGATGAGTTGGACGGTGCAGGGCATTCTTATGGCTTTCATCCTAATGTTCCAGAATACCGAGCTACTTTAAATACACTTGACGCTTATATAGATAGTATTTACAGCATTATTGAAGCGAAGCGAAGCAATGGTGAGGAATGGCTTTTTTGTGTAATCTCGGACCACGGTGGAGACGGTAAAGGGCATAGTGGTAAATACGATAATGAGCACGTGAAGCACACTATTATGTTTATGAACGCACCTTTGGAATCATTTAAACATTGGCACACCAGTTCGCAAACCGACCTCGCTCCTACTGTTTTGGATTACCTGGGAATAGAAAGTGCAGAATTCAATTGCAAAACAGACGGAATATCCGTTCTTCAGTAATCAGTCCGACTTCAGATTTTTATCCATCTCAGGGCCATTCACAATCAAAAGGCTACCCCAGACCGCAACGCTAAAATAGAGCGTCATCCAAACAAATTCGTACTGCCAATCTGCGTGCGAATACGTTTGACGCCACACGGTGGCAACTTGCTTCAACCCTTCTAATAGAGTCGCGTATACTTTTCCATCTGCCTCATTGGCCATCCAATGGTTTACATAAGCAGGAACGTCAACAGTTACCATATAAATTACATAACCAAAGGCTGAGATAATACCAGCTGTGAGAAAATTGCGCTGCTGACCTTTGTATAGCGGGCGAGCATTTACAAATGCCATAAGTGTGAGTGCTGCTGCTAAGGCCCAAAGGCTTTCCTCCACCATGGTTCCAAAGAAGTTAGTTGTGGTGCAAGCGTACCATGAGAAGCATTCTGCGACAACAATTAGCGGCACAATAACCTTGGACACCATCGTGGCTGTTTTATTGCCCGTGCTCTTGCCTATTTCGTGAAGGATGAATGCCCATTGAGCCACAAAAGCCAATTCGGCAATTGTAGCAACGGTACGACCAATTGCAATTGCCGAAATCCAATGATCAACAAGAACGACTCTTCTTACATCTCCTCTTGGCAAAATTGAACGAAAACCACAACCGATGGTATAAATACTAGCTAGCAAGAATTGATACTTCCGTACGGATCGCACCATCTGGCTCATATCGGGCAATTTCTTAAAAAGCACTTTTCTGGTGATGAAAAGCATAACTAAGTTGAATATGGCAATAGCCGACATTCCGCCCCACCAAATAGCAACGGAAGTTGGAATTTGACTAAGGTCTATCATCCAATAAAATTGGGATTAGTGGCTAGCACCTTTGAACGAATTACATCTGTTTTCCAACCCTTTCCTTTCAGCCATGAAACGAGGGCATCCCTATTCCTTCGTTCTTCATCAATTTGATGGGTTTCCATTGTGATGAAAGCGATGTCGTTCAACTCATCTGAGTTCAGACAGTAAAGAATATCGTATTCAGCGCCTTCACAGTCTAGCTTCAGAATATGAATGCTTTCAATACTCATTTCCTCCATAATAGAGGTCAATTTCTTTGATTTTACTTTCAATAAATCATTGCCAGAATCGAGTCCGTACATGCTGGCGGATGTTGTAAAACTATCACTCGTGTCGAACTGAATTTCAACTTCTGCATCCTTATCAGACAGTACTCCTTCAACTATAGTCCAATCTCTATCGCAGTTTAGTTTACGGTTCTTTTCTAAGAGGGAAATATTTGCCGGAATAGGTTCTACAGCTACAACTTTTGCTTGTGGGAATCGAGTAAACGCAAACGCGGATAAATAGCCAACATTGGCTCCAACGTCAACGATTACTGGTGAATTAGATAGTTTGAGAACAGTATCTCGAATAAGATCAAATCGATAATCATCAGTAAAGAAAACCTCCTTAGCTGTGTGCATCATTCGGGTTGGTACTTCTACCACTACGCCATTCTTGGCTCGTAGCAGGAATGGGTCTTGTTTTGCAATTCCCCATTTATGAAGCAGATATGCAGGGAAATTCCGCACATTCTTTACCATTCCAATAACTCTACTCATTTATTGAAAGGTCCAGTACAATGCAACCGTTGCTAAGAATATCATGACGCTCCAAACTAACACAGTTTTGCTTGGCTTCATGTCATATCCCTCATTCACAGGATAGACTATTTCTCGCGTTTCAGGCTTAATCATTGACACTCCCACCATCACCACTATACAAACAACAAAGCAGATTGCCATGTGATGCAAAAATGCGATATCTGGAAATTGATCTAGCAGAATGAGGTACAATGGGACGTTGATGAGCATTCCGGCAACAGCAGCTTGCCAAGAAGTTTTCTTCCATGCAAATCCAAGGAAGAATGCGGCTACAATTCCTGGTTGAATACAACCCCACCATACTTGAATGAATTTGTAGAGCCCTTCGCCAAAATCAGCTACGAAACGGGTGCTTAAGCAAGCAATAACCACAAACACAATGGTAGAGATTCGTCCAACCTTGATGTAATGCTTTGAAGACTCTTTTGGTTTCCATGCTTTGTAGAAATCAATGGTGAAAATCGTAGCTGCTGAGTTCAACAGCGAATCGAGCGTGCTCATAGTTGCACCAAAAAGGGCAGCAAACATGATTCCTACAAATCCAACCGGAAGTAGATTTTTAAGCAGCGTTGGATACGCTAGGTCAGCATTTGGAATTTGATCTGCATACAACTCAAAGGCGATGATACCCGGAAACACCACAATCATTGGCATAATTAGCTTCAAACTTGCGCCAAAAAGCACTCCTTTCTGTCCTTCAGAAAGGCTTTTAGCTGCCAACGTTCTCTGGGTAATAAACTGATTCAATCCCCAATAGAAGATGTTCGGAAGCCACATACCGCCAATAAAAACGGCTGTCCAAGGCAATTCGGGGTGATCAGCAGGTAAAACCGTGTGTAATCGACCATCGGATAGTTCTACGAATTTATCCCAACCACCTACGGCATCCATCGCTAGAAAGGTGACTATTACGCCACCAACAAGCAGCGCAGTTCCTTGAATAACATCAGACCAAACAACAGCTTTCAACCCGCCATACATTGTGTATAGCCCTGCAATTGCTCCAATAACCCACACGCCCACTTCCATTGGAATATTGAATATGGTATGCATTGCAATAGCACCAGCATATAGCACCGTAGCCATAGTTACGCCAGCGTACATAAACAGGAGACCAAAACCCATAATCATTCGTGGCCATTTGTTGTAGCGGTATTCTAAGAACTCTGGAATAGTGTAAATGCCCGAACGCAAGAACCTCGGGAGTAGAAATAATGCCACGATTATAAGCGACAAAGCTGCAATCCATTCGTAGCTGGCAATGGCCATTCCAATCTCAGCCATGTAGCCTTGACCAGCCATTCCGACAAAATGTTCTGTTGAAATATTGGAGGCGATGAGTGAAAGTCCAATCATCCACCATGTAAGGCCCCTTCCGGCAAGGAAATAGTCTTCAGATGTTTCTTCTTTTCTGCCTGCGTATAGAGAAACGCCAATTACAAGAGCGATAAAACTGACGAAAGTGATTAGGTCGAGAGGGCTAAATTCCATCTATATAGGTTTATTGGTGAGTCAAAGAAAGTAAAGTTCAAAGCATAAACAACCGCTTAACTTCGTTGTAGTGACAAGGCAAATACAAAACATACATCTCCGAAGAATTCAGTGGGCTATATTCAGCCCATCGCTTCTGTCCTATCCGTTTTCTGCCCAGTATGTTCGAGATGAGCAACACGAACATGCTATTATTCTATTGCTTGAAGCGTTAGATGCTGCATCAAGTGAGGTTGATAGGCACTTTCAGCAATTGGGCTACATGCCGATGGGCAAATACTTTGAGCAACTGCTCTTTTTCATTTTGGAGAAAGACTCGCGCTATGAGATTATACTCAAGAATTATCAGATTAAGGAAGAAAATCTGACTATAGGAGAACTAGATCTTATTGTAAAAGACACCCAAACCAACAAGCTAGAACATTGGGAAATCTGTCTTAAATACTATCTGCAAAGCAGCCAAACTTCAACACATTCTGCCATG
>CALCGD010000222.1 GCA_937900875.1 uncultured Flavobacteriales bacterium | reverse complement strand
TCGTGTAGTCCTTTGCTACATAGGCCTTGAATGTTGCACCGGATTCTATCTCAATTGATTACACTCTCTCCGGCATAACCGATACCATTACTGCCTTGTAAATAAAGATTTGGTATTGGTATTACAGGAGCAAAATCGTATTGCAATTGCCAACCGATGTTTAAAAGGAACTTATCGCTGATGTTAACCGTTGTTCCCAACAGTAAAGCCAGCCGAGGGTATCTGATGAGCGCGTCAGGTCTTGCCTGAACGAAAAGGGTGCTCTTGAACATAAAGGAGTCGCTTTTCCTGTAAACAAATCGGAAATAGGTATTCCACTTTATCAGGCTATTGGTGTGCGTTTTATCAACGGCATTCTCCATTTCCAGGTTAGCAGTATTCCAACGTTCATGTTCATAGAAAAAACCAGTTGCTCCCACGAGGCTTACATTACTCTTCTGCAATATGGAAAACCTACAGTTAGCACCAGCCAAGCCACGCGATAGCATACCCCTTGCAGCGTCCCACTGTCCCTGAGCAAATATCTCTGGATGTATACGTTTAGAATGCAGTGGGCGATACCGTGCATGGGCGGTGCCGCCATTTAGTATTTGTTGCGCACCTACAAAACTCACACCGGCATTTCCATTTATGATGAAGAAATGTTTTGGATGAATCATCTTCATCTCACCTGATGCACCAATATCTACTACAAATTGAATCGGTCTATCAACATCCACCTGTATTTCAGCGGCATATTCTATCTTCAGCCCTGCGGTGTCAGAAACCACTTCTTCGGAATCGAGTATCTGGCCACTTGCAACTAATGAATTAAAAAGCAATGAAAAGATTGTCAATAACCAACTTGGCGTTGGCGTTTCTATTGATACTAGCGGGTAATGCATCAGCTATTGATTGTGACAGCGTAATTTATGCTAATCTAAGAAACAGTGAGGTGTTTCTATACTACGCCATGGCCAAGGGTAATTCTTACTCGGAATTATCCAGAGCAGAGTACTATCTGAAGTTGGCCGAAGACGGTTTGGTCGGATGTCAATCGGCAGACTCAACCTCGTCCGAAGTTGAGAATCGACTTTCCGCCTTGAAAAGTGATATTGAATCAAGAAAGGAGATAGGGATTGACAATTTAAATTATCGCTATCCGCTCTATGATGTTCTTATAGGCAAGCGAACGGATTACAATCTGATTGACGACACACATGAACTGCTGTTGGAGAGTGTTCTTGAACAAATGATAACACAGCCAGACCCTACCAATAAGGGACTGATAAGCAACCTGGGAACGCATGCCTTGATTTTGGGAAACATTACAGAACCCGTAACATACAATGTGATGGTTGAATTTTTGTCTGAGCACACCAATCACTATGTGTTTCAACTCTTTGAACTGGAAAGGCTTGGGTATAGTTTGGACGAATTGTCTAAGGACACAAGCGTACAGGAGCTATTGTGCAGTGAATTGGCCCTTAGATATGGTTTTGATGAATTGAACCTATTCGTTGTCAATGATTTAGCTCACATATCTGAAGACCATCTCTACTACAGCAGTTGCCAGCTAGATCGGTACTATGCAGATGATAGTTCAATAAGAAAATTCCGATATGTGGAGGGCTTTAGAACGGAACGAAACGCTCTTTATTCGATTCTAATGTCCAGAGTTTCAGTAGCACTTTTGTGTTTACTCCTTGCCCTTTGGCTCCTATCTTACTTCATGTTTGAACAATCAGTTTATCAATTGGAACAGAACAAGAAGTTCTCCGATATACTCCAAGGGCTAATTCGATACATACCAGAGTTCAGCATAAGTGTATTCACGGCTGTAATAGGTTTTGCAATTTCAATGGGAGCTCATTATTTTCTATCAGATAGTTTGGCATCGCCTACTAGCTATTATGGAGAGGGCCTGGCCAAACTCTCGACCATTTGGGTTGTGATTGGCATTCCGTTGGTTACCATTTTAGTTGTGGCAATACTATCGAGACTGAGAAATGTGGGGAGTGGCTATCACACATTTCAATGGGTATCCTTTACCATAGGGGTTTCACTGGTAATGCTTGTGCTTGCTAGCCTTTCCTTTTTCAAAGCACCAGCTGATTTTTATTTTTCAAAGTCACTTTTTTGTGTGTTGATTGTCTCATTTAGCTCTTCAAACCTTTGTCGTCCAACGAAATCATTGAATAAGATGATTAATGAGCATCGGTTGAATTTACAGATGCTGGTATCGCTGGTCATAATTATTTGTACAGTGCTTCAAATGTCAGTCAACCAAACCTCTTGGCCGCTGATGATGGTTTTACTATTAGTAGCGGTAGGGAACGTTTTTTGGAATAAACTGAGTTCGGTTATCCGAGAAGACTCTCATGTTATTGCTGAAGAAAGTAAAGAGTCTGTAAGCGCCACATTACTTCAAAATTGCTCAGAGTTTGAACAAAAACTAAACACACTATTGCAAGAAGATAGTATTCGGATTTGGAAACTAACAATGCCTTTAGGAAGTGGAAAAACAATGGCTTTACGCCACATAAAGGACAAATTCAATTTATTGCACGAAAAGGGTGGGGGCATTGCCGTAATGGGAGATTGCGATAAAGTCCCAGTTGATGAGGCTCCTTACGAACCGCTTCGTGAAGCATTCGGAGTACCCGGTTTAGAATTGGATAATTTATTCCACGAAAGTAGCAGTGACGAAATGGCGAGTATGATTGGAAAACTCAGCTTACCAATTCCGGGCGAATACCTGAAAATGGGATTGTCCAAATTTAGCGACCGAACCCCAGAGAAGATTGCGCGTCAGTTGTTGGACCATTTGCTTTCCAAGGGAATCAATAATTTATTGCTCATTATTGATGATTATCATCTTATTGATAAAGACAGCTCAAATCTTCTTGATGCGATTATCAAAGTTGATGATAAGAGTTCTCTGACTGTCAAGCTGGTACTGGGAATAGAGTCAGGTTTTCAGCGGAAGTTGTCCGAGTCATTAAGGGATTTGACTCCTTCAGATCTAATTGAATTCAATGATAATGTGGGACTTTCAATACTATCCGCATACTTAAAGGATTTTGAACATATGGGGTACAAATTCTCCACTATTTGTATGCCAATTCTTGAGAAAAAACTAAATGAGAGAAATGCCAGCAGTAGAGTGAATCTGCACGTAATTGGAAAAATGCTTGAAAAGCTCATTGATAAAGGAGAATTGGGCGAGCATAACGGTTATATGGATTTCACAGGTGAACCGGAAGACCTATGCCTAGATGATTTTGCTGAAAGAACGTTCGACCTTGGAGGAGATAATGAAAAAATATATAGACAGATTCTGCAGTGCGCAGCTTGCATGGGAAGAACATTTGATAAATCTGTCATTGCCGCTGTGCTTTCGATGAATGAATTAAGTCTGCTAGATGATTTAAATGATCTTGAAAAAATTGATGTAATACGAGATGAACCTGAGCTAGATCAGAGATATAGCTTTGTAAGATCCTCGGATCAAAAGCAAATACTTACTGAGATAAATCCGATTTCAAATGGATTTTCACAGAAGAAGAGAGACTACCACAAAGCGATATATAAAGAATTGAAAAGGAGGAAAGACACTATGGGTGAAGATTTTAATGGGCACAATGAATTGAATAGGATATATCTTAATCAGTTATGTGAGTTAGGTAAGTTGGATGAGTGGAAGGGTATAGCAGAGAGTGAACACCGAGCAGTTTTTAATTCTTCTATTCTTTATGGAAATATGGATATTGCTGAACTAGCGATATCAAATCTAACTGACTTCAGTGCAGATGATAATTTGATTGTTGAAAAAGCCGAGTTTAACTTGGAAACCAAAGGGAGTCTTAGTGATAATGAAAACAACAGATTATTGAATTTTGCCAAGTCGCAAGATGGTAGCGCATTAAACCAAGCCCATATCTTAAACCTTCTTGTGAGGTCTGTTGGTTCCAATAGAGAACTCGACAAAAATTTAAAAAAGGAGAAGTTCGAAGAATTGAAGAGTTTATGGCCGTCCAATATCAGCGAGTCCTCTCACGAGGCCCTTCGCTGGAGATTTAACGTGAACTATTTCATCGATCCGAGTGCTGAAGGGCTGAAGTTTTTGCTAGAAAATATTGAGGGTTTACGCAACAAAAGCACGTCTCATCGGCAATTATACAGAGAGGTCTTGAATACCTACGGGTCTATGCTTATTGATGGCAGTTTAAATACAATTCAAAACATTGAGCTTGGTCTGGAATCAGTTGAAAATGTTTTACTGGATGTTGTTGATCAGTTTAATCATTTAGATACTGTGGATGCTTTGCTAGAATCAATCAGAACTGAAACTCATCAGGTTTATCCTCCTAACTTAGGTAAGACACTTGCGTACAGCTTCAATTATCTAGGAAGAGGATATGAATCAATCAAAGCTTTTAACCCCTCTGAAAAATATCTCACGGCTTCACTCTTATTGAACTATCGTATTAACGACCGGAATGGATACAGTATAGGTCTAAGTACGATGGTTTATACCCAAATTGGTTTGGGTAAATATGAAACAGCGTTCAAACATTGGGACGCTTATATTAAGTCAATACCAAGGAAAAACACATTCGCATTGCTCTTTGGATTGGACCAGATTTCTCAGATAGCTGAACATGTGTCCAGTGATAGTTACAATGAAAAAATCAACTTCTTCCTACGTAGGCTCTTTGAGGAAATTGATTCTGAAAAATTAGCAAGTTCACTATCTCCAAAACAGAAAGATGTAAATGCTTTTTTAGAACAAGTAAACACAACACTTAGGAGCGTTGATCTTTTTCCGAAGACAAGACAAGTTCATCAAAATTTCATTGGTCAGGATAAGTAAATCCTTAACAGGATGTTGTTTTCAATGATTAATTGGTAGTGGTTTATGTTAGGCGTATTCCGGTTGGGAAGGAGTAAGGTTCTCATAAACAAGCAGTTTGTTTTATTGGAAATTAACGGAAGTCTGTATGCTATTCGATTTTAAATCGGCTAATAATTATGCAAATTGTATGCAAATGAAAAAGGAGTTACAGCAAATAAATGCCGTAACTCCTTGATTATCAAGTGATCGCGATAGGATTCGAGCCTATGACCGTCTGCTTAGAAAGCAGATGCGTTAGAATTATGGTAAGAACCAGACATCTGAGACCATTCTATTGGCTACACCAGTGGAAAATAACTTCCAAAATCCATATTGACTTATTGACCCAAAAATCCACAACTAGTACGGTGGTACATGGTGATGATTTCGGTTTTTTTAATTGACTACCAGTAAGATAATAAACCCACAATTTTTCAAATTTTCACCACATCTTTCCGAGATAGCCGATGTGAAAATATGTACCGAAAGGTTGTTTGATTTCGAACCAAAGTACCAATATAGTCAGACCGCCAAGCACAAAACTTAGATACCTGCTGTCTTATAAAAATCCTTACCATGGAACCGAATACGAAAGTTATGGAATAGCTAAAGCCATTGGAAGGATACAAATTTTATAAAAAAAACGAGTTTACTCACAACCCAACCAGAGCAAAATATCCGACCAAACACGTAATCTACTTTTTGAGAACGAAAACATACACTGGTCCAGTGATCCAAATAGTATTCGCATCAACAGAGAATTAACAGAATTTAGATATCTGTGACAATTTGTTTTTGACCACCCAACCGGTGTAAGATTTCTCCATCCAAACCAGTAACATCAATTTCGTGTACAACAACTTACTCTGGTGGTAATATGAAATGGTCAACATGTAGTGATATCGTCATCCATTTTTCCGACCGAACCAGTGGAGAATGAATTTCAAATAATCCAAAGGGACATTTGAAGCTGAAATCCTACACTGGTTAGCTAACCGGTCGGTCGTTATTTTTAACAACTGGTCAAGGATATAACTGTTCATTAAACTTTGATATAAAACGGAAGGCTATGTCTTGCACTGCTCTGGGTGAAAAATATCACTTTTCAGGTCGATCGGGAGTTGGTAATATGCAACTGACCAGAGTAAAAACGAGACGGCCAATCCAAAAGAACCATTTGAAGCAAAAAACCTACACTGGTACGCGCAATAATTCAGGGCCGGATTTCTAAACTGGTACAGAGTATTAGCATTCGGTTTTTAAAAGGTCTGGTGGTGTTTAAAAAGTGTTGACCAGTTGTTAGCCCAAAAGAACATCTGGTATGGACAAAAACATTGAAATTTAGAAACCGTACCAGATGTAAACCGGCACGACATTTTAACTCATTACAAAATGCTCCACTGGTCTGGAGAAATACTACTGCACTGTTAAGGGAAAAATCAGCCACAAACTCACTTGTACCAGT
>CALCGD010000221.1 GCA_937900875.1 uncultured Flavobacteriales bacterium | reverse complement strand
AACCACCCATTATAATTTACCAACTCGGCATCTTCACTTCGTGGAGATGTCGTTTTTGTAAACAGTTTAATGCGGTCTTTCATCTCTTCGCTTCTGCGCGATTTACCCTTTAAAAACATATCAGAAATAAGGTCTAACAGCATCTGTTCTCTTACGTTTTCTTGGTTTTCTAGCTGCTTGGTAAACTCCTTTCTAATCTGTTTCATTCTGTATTCCAAAAAGTCGGTATCGTCCAACTCTATTCTTATCAGAAGCTCCAAAATGGCAATCCTAAACTTGAGGGGCTCGGCTGTATTCCCAAACTTTTCGTGATGGTAAAGCTGGTTTAACCTTTTAATTGACTGGCGATAATCGCCAAGGTCGAAATGAAAGATGCACAGATTGAGGTAGACAAAAACAATGTAGAAAGGGGTCTTCTTTAGCTTTTCGTTGTGCTCTAAGTCTAGCAGAATGGCAATGGCCTTTTGCATATCAACCTTCGAGTAATTGATAACCAGCGAGTTGTAATAGAAGAACATAAACCGATCGTAATGCAGTCGGTCAAATTCCTCCATTCCCGACTTTAACTTATCGGCCCACTGCAACGATTCTTCTAGTTTATCATTCTTAAACAGCGCATTTACCATGTAGGTAAGCATCTGCAATTTGGTTTGATGATTGGCTTTTGTAAAAAGCTTTTCGGCTTCAAAATCAGTGTAGGTGGTGCGTAAATAATCTTCTAGATTCGGAAAATCGTGCTGCGAGAGAAGGATTTGGCTTACCGCCTGATAGATTTTAAACCGCAGGGCAGAGCTACCCTGCAACTCAGGGTTATCGGTTAGGTTTTGCACCGTATCCTGTAGCATATCAACCACAGGATTATCTACGGGAGAAAAATTCTGAGTAATCTTCAGCTTGTATTTAACGGTGGCTAGAATATCATCAATTTGCCGTATAGACTTTAACCTCGACTCGTTTTGCTGCCGCTTGAGTATGTAAGCCTCGGGGTTAATATTGAGAATATCTTGCGATAGTCGGATGTACTCGGTGTAAATCAAATCCAACAGTTCTAAATTCTCAATTGACAAAGCTCTTTTCTCTGCTTTGCCTAAAAAATGTTCGGCAAGTGTAAAGAGGTTTCGAGACATGTAATGCCTTGCCATACTGTACAAATTAATGGCTTGGGTTACATCTTCATTATCAAAATGCTGAACCATTAGGCTCTTACTCAAATCAGATTTGAGCCTATTTTTTAATCGGTAGTAAGGATTCTTATTTCCATCTGGGTATAATTTCTCACATGCGGCATCCTCCTTAAACCGTTCGCGTTCTTTACGTATAAGGTCAAAGAGTTCGATGTCTTTTCTCGGTTCATTGGTGGCAATTCTACCAGCATAAATCTTGAAAAAACGTATCTCTTCCTTGTTCAGTCCGAGTACCATTTGATTAAGTGTGTCCATTTTGAGCGCGTAAGAAATATCGAATTTATAAAAGGATACTTAGAATGATGAGATTACATTTGAACAAACGATGCACAAAATGAAGCTTATACTCAAATCTTTGGTGCTTGCATGTGTCTGCTGCTTGGTGTCTAACCAGCTTAGTGCACAGGTAACTTACGAACTGCAAATAGACAGTATTGTTGGGCTTCCCGATACCATTGAAGATGGTCAGGAAGTAACCTTCTTCATGATTGTATCTATGAACAGTGCCCTGTTTTACCAAGGCGATATTTTTGTTGAGCTTGAGTATGGCGGGCAGTTTTACAGGGTAGATACTGCTATATCGGTTAATGGTTTTCTTGGACCCAATTCTCCAAATACCATTCAAGCGCATCACCGATTTTCTACCGATGATGATTTAAACATTGGCGATAATGTTGTGGTAGTTTGGCCACGAATTGGTGATGGAACCACCCCATCACAAGAAGTGATAAATCCACACACACAAATAATAAACTTGGTTGAACCGAACGGAATTTCTCCTCAACCAATTGCACGTATTAGAGAATCTTTTGTGTCTCCCAATCCTGCCATTACGGGTATTCAGTACAACTTAAATCACACGGTTACTGTGCTTGAATCAATATTGTTGGATGTGTCTGGACGTATAGTAATGAGAAGCAACGCAAGCACGCAAATAGACATCTCTAGCTTACCAGCAGGCGTTTATTTTGTGGAAGTGATTACCGAAAAAGGAGATGTTTACTCAGATAAGCTTCTCATTTCCCGTTAATTCATTTTCCTGATTCTGAGGGCTCAATCGATTGGCTAATTTTGCGCCAAACTTCGGCCATGGCCAATCCAACATATTGCAATAGTCTTACAAGTTATAGCCGTCTGCGCACCCGCGAAGTGATGGTTGGCAATCTAGGAATAGGTGGTAATAATCCCGTCCGTATTCAATCTATGACCACTACCAATACAATGGACACCGAGGCTACGGTTGCCCAGAGTATTCGGATGATTGAAGCAGGTTGCGAATTGGTGAGGATTACCGCACCAAGCATAAAGGAGGCTGAAAACTTGGCCAACATTAAGGCTGGGTTGCTCGCCAAAGGCTACGAAACTCCTATTTGCGCTGATATTCATTTTACGCCAAATGCTGCTGAAATAGCCGCAACTATCGTTGAAAAAGTGCGCGTTAATCCTGGCAATTACGCAGACAAGAAGAAGTTTGAAACGATTGATTACACCGATGAATCGTACGAATCTGAACTAGCTAGGATTAGAAAACGCTTTATTCCACTGGTAGAAATATGCAAGAAGCATGGAACTGCCATGCGCATTGGCACCAACCATGGTTCTTTGTCAGACCGTATCCTCAGTCGGTATGGCGATACGCCCTTAGGAATGGTAGAATCTGCCATGGAATTCCTTAGAATTTGCCGCGAATTAGACTACCACAGCATTGTTCTTTCTATGAAGGCGAGTAACACGCAAGTGATGGTGCAGGCTTATCGTTTGCTAGTTTCTACCATGCTAGAAAATGGAATGGATTATCCGTTGCATTTGGGCGTAACCGAAGCTGGAGAAGGCGAAGATGGACGGATAAAATCGGCTGTGGGTATTGGTACGCTCATGGAAGATGGATTGGGTGATACGATTAGAGTTTCTCTAACGGAAGACCCAGAATTCGAGATTCCCGTTGCGCAAGCCTTGGTGAATAGATACCAGCACCGAAACGAGAAGCAGGAAGAGATAAAAGCGTATGAGAAGTATTTGATTGACCCCTTCCAGTTTGGAAAGAGATCTACCCAAAGCGTGTCCAATATTGGTGGCGATAATGTGCCAAGAGTTGTTGCAGATTTATCCGACAAGGAGCAAATAACACCAGCTAATTTATTCGCCTTTGGCTGTAATTATTCTGTTGATTCAGATAAATGGCACTTGACGGACCAAGCTTGCGATTACATTTTTGCGGGCGCAGCCAAGTTGGATTTTGAGATTCCAGGTACGCTTGGAATCATACAGAATGTGGCGCATTGGGATCCCAATCGCGTGAGACACTACCCTCTATTTAATACGGAAGAATACGTAAGCGCTGAAAGGAAGTCTGAAGAGTTGAATTTTATTCAGGCAAACATTCATGATTTATCCGAAGCATTTCTTACTCGAATTGGTAAGGACGAAACCGTGGTTCTCGTCTTGTTCTCACAGCACTCAAATGCCCTTGCAGAACTAAGAAGAGCGATTTCATTGTTGATGGAAAGAAATCTTGCTATTCCGGTAATCATAAAGAGAGCATTTGAATTAGATGAAAATGCTTTTCAACTCTATGCTGCTACAGACCTTGGTGGACTTTTAGTGGACGGATTAGGAGATGGTTGTTGGTTAATCAACCGTACATCGCCCAATAAGGTGCTTAACGCCACGTCTTTTGGCATTTTGCAAGCTGCAAGAGCTAGGACATCAAAAACGGAATACATATCGTGTCCGAGCTGCGGACGTACCTTATTCGACTTGCAGGAAACAACGGCCAAGATTCGAAATAGGACCGACCACCTAAAAGGACTTAAGATTGGAATTATGGGCTGCATTGTAAACGGCCCTGGAGAGATGGCGGATGCAGACTATGGTTATGTTGGAACAGGTGCCGGAAAGATTACCCTGTACAAGGGGCAAGAGGTGGTGAGAAGAAATGTTCCAGCGGCTGAGGCCTTAGAAGCTTTAGAGCTTTTGATTAAGGAGCATGGCGATTGGGTAGAACGCCAAAACTTAGAAGCATAAAAAAAGGAGCCGT
>CALCGD010000220.1 GCA_937900875.1 uncultured Flavobacteriales bacterium | reverse complement strand
CTGGAAAAGGAGGCGATAATCAATTTTTTGATGAGAAGTTTAGATGATTATGCCGACTCTCGAGATAATGTTTCGCGAGCGATTGAGTACGCATTAAGTAAATTTCCACATCAAGGCGGCTTTGTTTTAATAGCGAGAAAAGCAGATGTAATTACGGGTGTTTCAGTTGTGAATAGGACGAATTTTGAGGGCTATTTTGCTGAAAACATCTTAGTTTACCTTGCTGTTGACGAGAGTAAAAGAAGAACAGGAATTGCGACTGGACTAATAAATCAGTCGAAGGTTTATTCAAAAGGAAGTATTATAGTACGGCTGAATAAAAATGAGCTTATCAAAAGGTTACTAGAAAAGACTGGTTTTAATGAAAACCAAACAGAGTACCTTTTTAAGAGATAACTCAGCCAAGTTTACCTTCGTCAAATCTTCTTTTTACTTCGCCAGCAATAGGTATCTTATTGCCATCCTCGTCTATTCTTACAAATACAATGGTTGTTTTACAGACCACATCTTCCTGCTCTGTGTAAACATTATATCTCCGAGCTTCAATATTTAGGGCTAGCGAAGTGTTTCCCATTGTAACTGGCTTGCCGTATATGTTTATGCTGTAACCAACCTTTACGGGCCGTTCAAATAAGATTTCGGTCATTTTTCGTGTGACCATATTCGGAGTTTTGCAAATTCTGTTTGACATTGCTACAGCGGCCTCATCAATCCACGAAAGCATTATTCCTCCGAATAAATTGCCGTGCACACCAATATCTTTAGTCATGCACACTTTGGTCATTAAGAGTTCCATTTAACTGCGTTTGTCGCAAAAGTAACCATCATAGTTTTCTACCCTTGGCAACATGAGTATTACGCTTTACACGATTCAAAACGGCTTTATCAATCATTAAACGACTATCCGCCCCGCGAACTAGGTTATAGATTTTCCCTTCGTAATCCAACTTTCCTATTTTTCGGCCTCTTTCGGTTTTAATCCACTGCTTAGCACCAATCTTAAAATAGCTACCAGAAACTACAACCTCACCCTTTCTTTCAACCAAAAAAGGAATACTTTTTCCATCTCCAATGTCAAAGCTAACTTTAAGGGTTTTCTCGTCATTCAGTTCGCAAATACCAGGAGTATTAGCTGGAATAATGATTTCCTCTATGTGCTTTCCGTTCTCAATTCGAACTTTTCCTTCGGCAACTTTTACTTCCTCTTTGCTTATTTGCCGAGCAAGAACAATTTCTTCAGAATTGTAGAATTGAACCTGTTTAATATCGACACCAGCTTTTTCAATTTGCTGTTTAGTATCAACAGTAAGAAGCATACGATTTGCTGAGCAGGAGCTAAGCAGGATTGCAAATGAGGTGTAAATGAGTAGCTTTTTCATGGTTGGAGATTTACAAGAATCTTCAAACCAATAATTATACCAACTAAAAAGCACTTACGGCTTTTTGATAAAGTGTAGAGTTTCAATTGGAGCTTCCGAGGAAGGAGAACCTTCCAAAATAATTTCTAATCCTGCATCAGTCCTAGTATAAGTAATTCGATAAGGAAAGTCGTTGGATGGGTCTAAGAATGATATTGATTGTGGTTCAAACTGCTCTAAAGGGAAGATTGCTGTCTTGTCTGGTAGAATGGCCACATAGACCATGATTCCAATCTGCATTTCTATAGAAAGTGTTTCGGAAAAATGAACGACCCCGTTACTTTCCAATGTTGAGTGGCCGCTTAAAGTAGAATCATTGATTAAAGTCCATTCTTCTGTAAAAGTCACGTCATCTTGGGTTGAGACCCAAACGCCTGTGAGCCAACCCAAATCTTTAGCTTCTTGGGCATTCACAGAAAATTGAATTACCAGGAGAACAATTGTGAGAATTGAAATTACCCCGTTCATAAGCTTGAGTCTGTAATTTTTGACACGATGTAAAAGAGAACCAAAACCACAGCAAGAATTAATAGTCCAAATCGGTTTCGTTTAAGAAACGATTCGTCTTCCGGAACGAATGGGAGTGGTGGTTTTCCATCTCCAGATGTCTGTGTCCTGTATGGCTTTTTATTTTTAGCTCGTTCTACTCTTTTGGTCTCAGCATCAACGCCTCTTAAAAATTTGGAATAAGAACCATATGATCGAAGGAAGTCCTGTCCTGTAGTATTTAGTGAAAAGCAATCGAAACCTTTAGAATCCTTATCAACTATATCCACCAAACTTTTAGATTTTAGAACAGATTCAATTGATTCAATTGATTCGTTTACATAGTCAATGTCGTGCTTCTCTAGCACGCGTCTAACGCTTATAGAAGGCTGCATGGTATTTACTAACTCTTGCAGTACTAAATCAACAAGTTTTTTCTGTTCCACGGTCCTAATTTACTAACACTAATACGCGTACAAAGCAACCAGGAAAATAACATTCTGAACTCCACTCAAATCGAGTAATTTCCTTAGTCTTTGAAATCTGGTTTTTGTTTCGACATGGCTGCCATGAAAGCAGCTGTAAGGTCGTCAGAAAGAAGCATGGCTGCGTTCCAAACCGCCATATGGTGAAGACCGTCTTTGACTGAATGGTCTCTTGCATGTCGTAGAATTTCCTTGGTTCCCCGGATAGATAGGGGAGATTTAGAAGCTATGGCTTCAGCAATAGCCGAAACTTCTGTCATCATTTTTTCTCGATTATCGAAATAGGAGTTCACCAAACCAATTTCCTTGGACTCCACCGCACCAACCTTTCTACCTGTGAAAGCCATTTCGGCAACCACAGCTGGCTTTACGAACTTGGGAAGTCGTTGCAGTGTTCCGAGGTCGGCTACCATTCCCATATCAATTTCTTTAATGGTAAAATATGCATCGTCTGTACAATAGCGCAAATCACAAGCTGCTGCAATATCAACACCACCACCAATGCAACCATTATGAATAGCTGCTATTACAGGCTTAGAACATTCTTCAATAGTATTGATACACGACTGCAAATCCTTTACAAAACCTAGAATCTTTTCACTGCGTCTTCCAGCGCACTCAATGTTTTCTACGTTCTTCACCGACATCAACATTTGCAGATCAATTCCAGCGCAAAACAACTTTCCTTCCCCAGAAAGCACAGCAACTCGAGCCTCTGGTTCTTTGTCAATCAGCTCGAAGATTGTCTTGAGTTCTTGCCAAGCCTTCTCATTTAAAGCATTGGCCTTATCTGGTCGGTTAATTGCAACAAACGCTATCTTATTCTTAACGGAATATGTGAAATGTTCAAAATTCATGCGTTTAGTTTAGGTAAGCTGGGTCGAGGTCCAATGTCAAGCGGTAATCACTTAATAGGCGTTTGGTGAGTGCAATTGACTTTGGTAATTCGTATTCAAAGTAATATTCGAATGCTGCTTGCTTTCCTTTGTAGAAATTAAGTTCTTCTCCCGATGGATTTTCTGCGAGCTTCGCTTCGACAACCATAGCTTGCTTGAGCCATTGCCATGCAACTGCCAAGATTCCAGCATTTTCCAAGTATAAAGTTGCATCCGCAAGGAAAACTTCCGGAGCTTCTTTCTGAGCAAGGTCCATCAGTTTCATGGTTACTTCTTGAAACTTTTGTGCAGAAGCTCCAAGTTTTTCAGCACGTTCTTTCAGTGGCTCAACGGCCATTGCAGCCATAATAGTGGATTGTAGTTCAGCCCCAAACAACATTATGGCCTTTCCCATTCCCATGGTCACTTTTCTCCCTAGCAAATCCATTGCTTGAATTCCAGTAGTACCTTCATAAATTGGGTTGATACGAGTGTCTCTGTAGTACTGTTGTAATGGAAAATCACTACAAAAACCAGCACCGCCTAATACTTGCATTCCCTGGCTAGTTGACTGAACGCTTATCTCAGACGGATATGCTTTTGCCATAGGTGTCAATAAATCCAACAACATTTGATACTTCACCTTATCTTCTCCTTCGGTAACGCGGGCAAGGTCAGCGTACATAGCACACTGCGTTACCAACGCAAGACTTCCTTCTGTCACAGATTTTTGAAAAAGAAGCATTCTTCTTACATCCGCGTATTCAATTATGAGTTCTTGAGGGCTACTAGCGTCTCTGTTAGATGGCTTTCTTCCTTGTGGCCGCTCGTTAGCATATTCTAGTGATGCGTAATAAGCAGCAGAGGATAGGGCAGTGCTCATCATTCCTACGCTAATTCTTGCTCCGTTCATCATTTGAAACATGTACCTAAGCCCATTGTGAGGTTTACCAACCAACCAACCTTTGCAGTTATCATTATCACCCATAACAAGATGTGCTACTGGACATCCCTTCATTCCCATTTTACCTTCAAAACCTGCGGTAACAACATCGTTTGGAACCAGCGTTCCATTTTCTGGTCGATGTTTTGGAACTACAAACAGTGATATGCCTTTTGTTCCTTCAGGACCTCCTTCAATTTTTGCCAACATGAGGTGTACAATATTCTCTACACCGTCATGGTCTCCTGCAGAGATGAAAATCTTCTGTCCTTTAATGAGGTACGAACCATCTCCAGTCTCCTTTGCAGTGGTATAAATATCTCCTAATGAGCTACCGGCATGAGGCTCAGTAAGTGCCATTGTGCCTTGCCATTCGCCAGCAAACATTTTAGTCATGTAAGTTTCCTGCAGCTCTTTAGAGCCGAATGCAGAAATAAGTTCTGCACTTCCCATGGTTAAGCCGAAATAAGACGCAGCAGATGTATTGGCTGCGTGAAAAATGAAATTTGCGGCATTATAAACAGTCGCAGGCATTTGCTGCCCTCCGTGCTCAAAATCTTCTTGCGCTACAATCCAGCCACTTTGACCGATTTCACGCATAATGTCTTTAATCTGAGGATGAACATGGACAATGCCATCTCCCATAGTAGGTTTCTTCTCATCCATCTCTGTATAGATTGGAAACATAAGATTATCAGCAATTTGCTTTGCCGTATCTAGCATCAAATCAAACATCTCTTTGTTGTGTTCAGAATAACGCTCGTATTTGGTTAACTGCTCAACATTCATTACTTCGTGAAGAAGAAAGCGCAAATTGCGCATACTCATATATTCCTTAGCCATTGATCTTGTTTTTTGAGGCAGGCAAAACTATTAGAATAACTGGTTTATTTCGATTGATTAAGAATGAATGGTTAACAACTACATATTGTTTGCTAATATTCATGTCACAAAAAATGTAGCTTACCAGTGAAAGACCAATTCCACCAGCGTGTCTAGTAAGACTCTATTTCGGGTTATAATTCTTTTAGCCGTATCTCTCGTATTAATGGCGGTAGGGCGTTTTTCCAGTTTTAGCCAATACTTCACCCTTACTTATTTGTCAGAAGCAATCGTCACCACTGGTGGGTTTGGAGTGGTTGTATTCATCATGGCCTACATCATAGGAACGCTTATGAATATACCAGGCGTTCTGTTTTTATTCATATTGTTTATGGTATACGAACCGATTGAAGGCCTTCTAATTGGTTACATAGGAACGTTATTAGCCATGGTAGTACATTTCTATTTCACCAGAGCATTAGCAGGGGAGGCACTGTCTGAAATAAAACAGCCCTTTATCAAAAAACAGATGAAAAAATTGACTGCTACGCCAGTCAGAACCACGGTTATTCTTCGATTGATATTTTTTGTCTCACCACCAGTTAATTATGCATTGGCGCTTTCATCCGTCAAATTCAAGCACTTTTTAATAGGATCTATGCTTGCGTTGCCCGTAAACTTGGCATTGAATTACTCACTTTATGTCTTTGCCAAAGATTGGCTAGTTCAACGATTCTTGTAATCTTGCGGAATAGATTGAGACGAATAACCCATGTTTGAACGATTATTGAGCTGGTGTAATACTCCGACAAGTAGTAAACAACTAGGTGTGTTCCGAATCTTGTTCGGTCTGATAATGGTCCTAGAGATTGGTTATTACTATAGAATCGACTATGTGGCTAATTTTTTCTTTGCTCCTAAAATGTTATTCCATTATGAGCATCTTGCGCTAAGCCCACTTTCGTTAAGCACGATGAATCTTTTGCTTGGCGGCATGATGATAAGCGCCATTTTAATCACGCTTGGCTTATTTTATCGGTTTGCAATTGTATACTTCTGTATTGTATTCAGCTACTTCTTTTTTATTGACAGCACGCAGTACAACAATCATATTTACCTGTTTTGCCTGGTATCATTTATTATGTGTTTTCTTAATGCTGATTCGGCTTATAGTGTATCCAAGTCTAAGTGGATTTCACAAATTCCTCAATGGCAATACAGGGTTCTGCAGTTTCAAATAGCCGTGGTTTTATTCTATGGGGGAATTGCTAAAATCAATCCCTTTTGGTTCGACTTGCATCCTGTAAAGGAAATTTTGCAAGCTAAAGCGGATTCAACTGGCATGGGATTTCTTACCACACCGAGTATTCAATATGTAATTATGCTTGGAGGTTTGACGTTCGATCTACTTGCTCCATTTCTACTTTGGATTAAACGGACTCGATTTGTTGGTATTGGACTTGCCATTATGTTCAATATCACCAATTCATGGTTATTTGACGACATATTTTTGTTCCCATTCTTTATGCTGGCTGCCCTAATATTGTTTGTAGATGACGAAGAATTTAGCCGGTTTCCTATTCCATTTGTCAAACCTGTCAAGTCGTTCGCGAAAGCACGGGAAATGAAGCTAATTCTTTTAACCCCGGTTTTGGTTTATATGTTATTTCAACTAGCAGTACCTCTTAGGCATTACTTCTATCCTGGTTATGCAGATTGGACGGGAGAAGGGCAATTGTTTGCATGGAGAATGAAAATTCAACACCGGGTTTTTGATAAAGTTGTGTTTACAGCTTACAGCGAAAAAGGAGGACAAAGCACAGAAGTTCCGCCTGAACAGTATTTAACCATGCGACAATATGAGCACATGACCACTTCTCCTAGAAAGTTAGTACAATTTGCTCAGATGTTGGAAAAACGAGTAAAAAGGCGAGATAAAAATGCTGAGGTAAGTGTCAAAGTATCGTGTCGAATAAAGTTTAATGGCTCTAATTATGCTTATTTGATTGATCCAGAATTGGACATTCTCAAAGCGTCCAGAACTCATCAATCATATTTCGATTGGATTGAACCTTTGCCAGTTACTAAAAAGTAAACAGTTGTTCATTTAGTCTTTAATGAGAATAGGAATAACTTATCTTGAGACCACAATCTTACAAATAGAAGTTATGACAAAAATTACCAAAGAGGAGAAGAAAGGAATAGGCAGAAAACTGAAAGAGTTTAGAAAGGCTGGATTGGAGTCTTATGCCAAGTATTTAGATGCAGAGCTTCTTTCTTCTGAAGGAAAAGAAATTCGAAAGGCATATACCAAATACATTAAGAAAGAGATAGGACGTACTGCAAAGCAAATTGCCAAGCTAGATGCTAAATTGGGTACTGCAACTGCAGACTAGGTTTAGTGGTCATCGGTAACAATCTTACTAATCTTCAAGGTGAAGATTGCATAAATGGAATCGAAGAAAGGCAAATGAAATGGAGGGAGTTCTACATCTTGATGACAGGATTTCCTACATTAAAAACGCCAGAATCACCGTATTTTTTGTTCGGATCGCGTTCTATATCTGGAGGGAACACATCGCGTTTGGTCTTATAGTATTCATCGCGATAGCTACCTTCAGAAGCACGGTTGTACGTAATGTATAGTGCGCGCCTCGGTCGGTTACTTTCGTTAGCTTCAGACATATGTGGGATGTATGAATCGAAAAGCACGATGTCTCCTGGTTCTGTTTCTACGTACTCCCAGTTCAAGGTTTTTGCAAATTCAGGATCAACTGTTCCATCGGTTGCAGTTGGAAGCATACCTTGATTGTGCATGCCCCGTGCCATTTTAAGGCATCCATTTTCAGGGTTAGAAGCATCAATACTCACCATAAGGGTGATGTGATATTTCTGGTTGAATGAAGTAAATGCCGGTGCATCTTGATGCGGTAAAAAACCATTCCCTCCAGGTAGTTTGAAATTGATTTTCTCCTTGAACAATACTGCTGGTTCATCCATTAATTCAGAAAGCACCCCAAGAATCTTTTCGCCTTGCAATAGTCCATCAAAACCATCATGGAATTGAAGAAAATTCTCTACCCGGCATAGTTGCCTAGAGTTTGGTTTGGTCACAGTACTTTCAAAATACTTCATCCATTTCAATGCGGTTTCTGGCCGATTCTCGAGGTCTTCAACCCAAGTTACTAGCTCAGCTTTTTGAACATTTGTGAAATAATCTTTGATAATGAGAAAACCGTTGTCTTTCCAGGAATTCAGTTGTTTTTCGGTAAGATATTGAGGCATTGTTCTCTTATTTATTGCGACTAGTTAGTCATCTTTTTAAGTAAAATGTTCTTAGCCATTTCCTTGTATCTGTTCAAATCGGGTAAGGGCT
>CALCGD010000219.1 GCA_937900875.1 uncultured Flavobacteriales bacterium | reverse complement strand
ACTTGACCAATAATGAATTCTTTGGCAGCTGCTTTCAAGTCTTCCACTTTCATGTAGTCATCTTCCACTAGCAAATTATCTGCTGAGTTTGCCAATACTACAAACACGTTTCTCATCTTAACCGGTGGCGGAGGAGGAACATCTTCTAGAATTGGTGGAGGTAATACGCGCATCAATCCAGTATCAACATCCATTGTTGTAGTTACCAGAAAGAATATGAGCAACAAGAAGGCGATGTCGGCCATTGAGCCGGCATTAATCTCCCCGATATCTCTCTTTTTTCTGGCCATTATTTAAAGAGTTTTGATACTCCTGAATAAATAACACCAACAATGGCGGTTACACTCAGAATGTAAAAAACAAAGATTCCTGTCTCAGCAAGCTTCGCTCCTTGTGATGTAACGTCAAGCTTAGGATCAACATCGCCAGATGAAAGAGCGTAGGAGATTCCGAAAATCACAATCAACCCAACAACTCCTGCCAATGCACCCATCGCATTCTTAGGGTTTTTCACCAATTGTATTATCGGAAAAAGAATCGCTGTTACTGTAGCAACTGCAAGCAGAAGGTAACAGAAGGGGATACAGATATTAACAAAGAAATATTCCATTTTGTCTTTTTAACGATTTATCAAACTGGTTATTTTCCACTCTTGATAAGAATGTCCATAAACGTGATAGAAGACTCTTCCATATCGTTTACAAGGCTATCAACCTTAGCAATTAGGTAGTTGTAAAATACTTGTAGGATCATTGCTACAATAAGACCAAATACTGTGGTCAAAAGTGCCACTTTAATACCACCAGCAACCAAAGATGGAGAAATGTCTCCTGCTGCTTCAATAGCATCAAATGCTCCAATCATACCGATTACCGTACCCATGAAACCAAGCATTGGTGCAAGAGCGATACAAAGAGAA
The DNA here is from genome assembly GCA_937900875.1 of uncultured Flavobacteriales bacterium. Lineage (GTDB taxonomy): Bacteria > Bacteroidota > Bacteroidia > UBA10329 > UBA10329 > UBA10329. The sequence goes on along the minus strand of CALCGD010000219.1, from coordinate 3,086 downwards.
ATCCAAGAAAGACCTTTTTCTAAAAGACCCATTTGAACAGATCCGTAGGAAACGATTGACTTCTCAACCATGTCCATACCTTCATCTTTTCTGCTAAGACCTTGGTAGAAAATACTAGCAACTGGTCCTTTTGTGTTTCTGCAAACTTCTTTGGCTGCATCAGCACCACCAGATTTAAGGCTGCTTTCAATCTCACCCAAAAGTTTTTCAGAGTTACCTGTAGCAAGACTTAAGTAGATGATTCTTTCAATGCAAAGAGCAAGACCAAGAATCAATACTAAAAGAACAACACCCATAAACCCAGCTCCACCTTCAATGAATTTGGTTTTAAGTGTTTGATGGAAACTAACGGGAGCTTCTTCTGCTTCCTCAACTGCTGTTGCAGCTGGAGCTGCGTCAGCTGCTTCGTCAACTTCAGTGTCAATTTCTTCGGCTGCTACTTCTGTAGTTTCTACTCCCGAGGTATCCTGAGCATTTACCAATGGTAGGTAACTGAAATTCAGTACAGCGGCAAAGGTGATAAGGGCAAACAACTTTTTCATGATTCTGTTTATGGTTAGTTTTTCAACTATTATTTATTGTTTCTATTCTATAATTACTCTTCTATTACTCTTTCCTTGCGGAGAGAGAGGGATTCGAACCCTCGAAACCCTTTTGGGGTTTACACGCTTTCCAAGCGTGCGCCTTCAGCCACTCGGCCACCTCTCCCTTACTTCACAACCCCCCAATTTGGCGCGCAAAATACAAAAAATGTATTTCGACACGGATGCAAATTTTATCCAAACATTTCTCCGCTAAGCCCTTGAGTTAACAGCCGGCCACGCTCAGCGTAGTTCTCTGTTTTACCCAAAACGAACATGGCTTTGGTAATTGCTGCCTCCGCAGTTAGGTCTGTTCCGCTTAAGACGCCCATTTTTACAAGTGCAGCACTGGTTTCATATTTCCCCATTTCTACCTTTCCTTCTCTACACTGGGTAATGTTTAGCACAATAATTTGGTTGTCAACTAACTCTTGAATGGCACCCAAAAATCCTTCATCTGTTGGGCCATTACCAGAACCATAACTCTCAATAATTACTGCTTCTATTCCTGCCGACTTAAATGCCTGCACGTACGGCAATATGTTGAGCCCTGGGAATAATTTGAGGATGGCCACATTGGTGTTCATTTTGGTGTGAACGACTAATTCTGCATTAGATTGTGGAAGCAGTCTTTCTTGATACACTTGAATGTGAACTCCAGCCTCGGCTAAGATGGGATAGTTGAGGGATAGAAAAGCATCAAAATTCTCTGAATTGAACTTATGCGTTCTATTTCCTCGGTACAATTTGTCTTCAAAATAAATGCAGACTTCATTTATCATTGGCTGGCCCTTTGCATTTTGAAGGGCCGCTATTTGTAAGGTGGTAATGAGGTTCTCTCTTGCATCCGACCTTGGCAATCCAATGGGTAATTGACTACCGGTAAAGATGACTGGCTTGGCAAGATTCTCTAGTAAAAAGCTGAGCGCAGAGGCACTGTAAGCCATGGTATCTGACCCATGTAGAATTACAAAACCGTCATATTGTGTGTAATACTCTTCTATTATTTCGGCTAATTCTATCCAAACTAGAGGGGTAACATTGGATGAATCTATGATGCGGTCTAGCTCCATAGCATGAAGTTCTATACCCAAATGAAGGATAGACGGAATAGACTTAATAACCCGTTGCAGGCGAAACGGCTTGAGGGTTCCTTTCACCTCATCTCGTATCATACCAATGGTACCACCTGTATATATGATGAGAATCTTAGGTTTTGACATGCTCAAATATTGAAAAGACTTTCGGCATTTTGGGTGGTTATTTTCCCAACCTCTTCTAACGAAAGGTTTTTGACCTCAGCCAATTTTTCGGCTACCATCTTGGTATAACCACTTTCATTTCTTTTTCCTCTAAAAGGGCTAGGCGCTAAGTATGGCGAATCGGTTTCTAGGATAATCTTGTCTATTGGAATATTGACAATAGCCTTATCTACCCCACTATTTTTAAAGGTTAAAACGCCACCTAAGCCAATATGCAAACCTAAATCGATGGTTTTTTGTGCCTGTTGCTCATAGCCCGTAAAGCAATGCAGCACGCCCCGTAAGCGTCCGTCTTGTACTTTTTCTACAGAAGTAAAAATCTCATCGAAGGAATTTCGGCAATGAATAGCCACGGGCAAATTGAGCTCCTTGGCCCATTCCATTTGCTGCTCAAAGGCAATAATCTGTTCTTTAATAAAACCCTTTTCCCAATAAAGGTCTATGCCAATTTCGCCAACGGCTATGTAGGTGCCTTTGGCTAATTCTTCCTCTACATGCTTCAATTCTTCTTTATAGTTGGCTTCTACCGAACAGGGGTGCACGCCCATCATGGGCAAACACGTTTGTGGATAGGCGTTTACCACCTTCCACAATCTTTCGGTAGTAGTACTATCAATGTTGGGTAATAGAATTCGATTGACCCCGTTATTTGCGGCTCGAAGCATGACTTCATCCAAATCAGTATCAAACTGTTCTACATATAAATGAGCGTGAGTATCTACCAATTGCACCATGCGGCCAAAAATAGTACTTCGCGTTTCTACATTTGCCTAGCATGCAACGCATACTTATAATACGATTTAGCTCTATTGGAGATATTGTGCTAACCACACCTGTGGTTCGGGTGCTAAGAACCAAGTACCCTAAGGCAGATATCCGATTTGTTACCAAGCCCCAGTTTAAGGAGCTGGTAGCTTCCAATCCGTATTTAGATGGTGCCTTTTATCTGAACGAAGGTGTTCGGGCGTTGGCTACAGAATTGAAAGCCTTTAAGCCAGATGTGGTGGTAGACCTTCATCATAATTTACGGACCCGCATCTTGAAAACACTGCTGGGCGGTAGGTGGTTTTCGTTTGATAAACTGAACGTTGAAAAGTGGTTGAAGGTGAATTTAAAGGTGGATAAACTGCCTGCTATTCATATTGTAGATAGGTATTTAGAAACGGTAAAGCCTTTAGGGGTAGTAAATGATGGTAAGGGCTTGGATTACTTTTTTCCGAAGGAGTTTGAAGGGCCTGTGTTG
>CALCGD010000218.1 GCA_937900875.1 uncultured Flavobacteriales bacterium | reverse complement strand
CTACGGTTTATCAAATTTACCCAAGGTCCTTTTGCGATACTGATGGAGATGGAACCGGTGACCTAAATGGCATTATTCAGAATCTAGACCACATCAAGGGGCTAGGATTTGAAACAATTTGGATTTCTCCATTTTTTGAAAGCCCACAACGTGATTTCGGTTACGACATAAGCGATTATCAATCAATTGCTGCCGAATATGGAGACATGGAAACATGTCTAAAATTGATAGAAGAAATACATAATCGAGATATGAAGGTGGTCTTTGATTTGGTTATGAATCACACTTCGGACCAACACCGTTGGTTTAAAGAGTCTGCCTCAAGCAGTAACAATCCTAAGGCTGATTGGTACGTTTGGAAAGATGGAAAAGGAAAAAATAGCAGCAAACCACCCAATAATTGGAATGCAACAATAGGAGGGAGCGGATGGCATTATCATGAGGGTCGAGGTCAATTTTATTGGGCTTCTTTTCTCGATTTTCAACCTGACTTAAATTATAGTAATCCTGATGTGAAAAACGCCATGTTGGGCGTTGCTCGCTTTTGGCTCAAGCATGGTGTAGATGGGTTTCGACTTGACATATTCAACTCAATCTATGAGGACACAGCCTTCGTAAATAACCCCGCCAGTTTGAAAATAGTGCCGTCCGAAGAAAGCCCAGATGGTTTTTTTCAGAAGATGAAATACAACGTAAATCAGAATGAAAGTTTTGAGTTTGCAACTGAATTGCGCGCGGTTGTGGATTCATTTTCGAACCCACCTCGATTTATGGTAGGCGAGGTTTTCGGAGACGTGGAAACCACCAAGAAATTCTGCAGTTATAATAACAAGCCAGGGCTACATACCATTTTTCTTTTTCAGACTCTATCAACACCTTTTAAGGCTAAAAAGTGGAGAAAAATGGTTCAAGAATTCGAGCATAATTTCCCATCTCCCTATGTGCCTACTTATGTTTTTAGCAATCACGATAGAAGAAGAAGCATAACTCCGCTTGGCAACGATGTGAGAAAAGCCAAACTGCTTGCACTTTTTCAGTTTACCGTGAGAGGTATTTCGTTTACATACTATGGAGAAGAATTGGGCATCGAAAAACCGATTTTACCCTTGAAAACTGGAAAAGACCCTTTAGCTCAGCGCTATAAATCAATACCTCAGTTCATGGTTAATTGGACTGGGCAGTCGCTAAACAGAGATGAATGCCGCACCCCAATGCTTTGGGATAGCACCGAGAATTCAGGATTCACGAGTGGCGAACCGTGGCTTCCAGTTACACACAACTACAAAACAATTAATGTGCAGTCGCAATCGGTTAATTCAAATTCGTTGATGAACTTCTATCAGCAAATACTTGAGTTTAGGAACACAACAAATGCCCTTCAAAACGGAACATTAGAAGTTGCTGAAGACCTCTCAAACAGGAAATTCTTTGCCTACTATAGAATATTGGGTAATGACCGATTTTTGGTGATAATGAACTTTACGCCTCGTGTTCAGAGTTTTAAGGTAAATAAAGGGGAAAAGGTTTTTTCAACTCATCCAAGTAATGAGTTATTGGATCTTCAGCCTTACGAAGGGCGAGTGTATAAACTGAATTAGAATAAGTCGATTCTAGTGTTTTCAAAGTAATCAAGATGTCTATTTAATGGAACTGTTTAGCTGATAATTGTCTGTCTTCTTCAGCCAAGAGTTTCAATACCTTGCGCCCTCAAAATAGAACTGGAAATTGGCCAAAAGAGTAAGGGAATATTCGTACAAACTACCAATGCGCATCCTAAATGCGCTAATTGGATTTCTTCAAGTGTTCGGAATTACTCCTAGTAAGGTTAATCCAGATTCTATTACTAAAAAAGCGATTCGTAGAACAGGGCTTTCTGATTTAGGAGATGGAATGCATCGGGTTGGGATGGAGGCTTTGACTAAAGCGGTAAACACAGCGGCTGTTACCAATTTCGGTAAACTCTCTTCCACAGGTTTTGGGGTTGATGCCCTTTCAAACCGCTTAATGATGCTCGATTATATGAAGAAGCATCCTGAAGTGGCTCAGACAAAGATTGAACGACCCGTTTTCATAATAGGTTTTCCAAGAACTGGTACTACACTGCTACAAAACCTTCTTCATTTAAGTGAAGACAGACGTGCAATTGAGT
>CALCGD010000217.1 GCA_937900875.1 uncultured Flavobacteriales bacterium | reverse complement strand
AAAATTTTAAAGGAGCCTTAGGGCTCCTTTTTTATTGAACCAAACCCAACTTCTTGGTGCTGCTTAAATAAATAAAGTAGCATCATACAGAAAACGAGAGAGAAGCAAGCAATTGTTGGATTACCAATTCCTGCATCTTCAATTCCTGGATTGATTAGCGAATGCTGAGACCCATAATTAAGTAATACCGCACCCGCGTTATTCGTAAAATGTGCAATAATTGGGTACCAAAGATTCCCGCTCCAGTAAAACAAATAACCCATTGCTACACCCATAAGCATGCGTGGCACAAAGCCCAAAAACTGAAAATGAACCGCGCTGAATATTATGGCGGCAATCCAAATAGCCACATGAGGGTTTCTCACTTTCTTAAGAATGCCGCGTTGCATAATACCCCGAAAGATGAGTTCCTCGCCAACTGCAGGTAACAACCCAATCATAATCAAATTGAAAAGCAGAAAGCCAACGTTAGGCATGTCTAAAAAAGATTCAGTGAGCTTACCCGCCTGTTCTTCTTTGCCGACCATCCACTCGCCAATGAAAGTTGGAATGTTCCAATTAGAGTTCCATTCTGACAAGTAATTAACCAAAGGAAGGGCCAACATAAAGAATGCGATGCTAATAAGCACGGGTTGTCTTACAGGGGCTTGAAACATGGTCTTAAGTGCTTCTTTCGACTTAGAAACCCACAAATAAAAAACCGCAGGAAAAACGAATAGACCAATTGGCTGAATAATGCCTAATAATCTTAGAGCTGGAGCTAAATCAGGATTTGTCAGGTCTTCCATCAATTCCTTTTCACTGAAGAGCGGAATACCTAAAAACAGTTCAGCAAAAGCAGCTCCAAGAAAAGTGGAAACCGTGGCTCCAATAAAAACCAACATTATCAGAAACAACCCAGCTTGTAGCGATGAGTGGTTTACGTAAGAGCGCAGAGATTCAATCAAGGTCAGATTCAGTAGCTTTGTAGCTGATTTTAAGCATGGCAAAGATAGGCGATATAGACGTAGGCGAATTCCCATTATTGCTTGCACCGATGGAAGATGTGAGCGACCCTCCGTTTAGAGCGGTTTGCAAGGAGAATGGCGCTGATGTTATGTACACCGAATTTATTTCAGCCGAAGGCTTGATTAGAGATGCCGCAAAAAGCGTCCAAAAGCTTGATATTTTCGAATACGAGCGACCAATTGGTATTCAAATTTTTGGCGGAAACATCGACTCCATGCGTGAGTCTGCCGAAATTGCAACCGCGGCCAAACCAGACATTATTGACATTAATTATGGTTGTCCGGTAAAGAAAGTGACCTGCAAAGGGGCTGGAGCTGGCATACTAAAAGACATTCCGAAAATGGTGGCTATGACAGCTGAAATTGTCAAAAGCACGCATTTACCCGTAACCGTCAAGACGAGACTGGGATGGGATACCGAATCGATGTATGTAGAGGAAGTGACTGAACGCCTACAAGATGTTGGTGTAAAGGCAATTAGCATTCACGGAAGAACGCGTGTGCAAATGTACAAGGGAGAAGCAGACTGGACCCTTATCGGAAACATCAAAAACAATCAACGCATTCATATTCCTGTTTTCGGAAATGGGGATGTGAACAGCCCCGAAAAGGCAAAGTTGATGAAGGACAACTATGGCGTGGATGGAATTATGGTAGGGCGAGCTAGTATCGGTTATCCATGGATTTTTAACGAGATAAAGCACTTTTTAAAAACAGGAGAGCATTTGGCTCCTCCAACTATAGACGAGCGGGTTGATACATGCTTAAAGCACCTCGATTTTTCAATAAGATGGAAAGGCCCATCCTTGGGGAACGTTGAAATGAGAAGACATTACTCCAACTATTTCAAAGGCTTTCACGCTTTTAAGCCATACAGAACACAGCTAGTTACCTCAAATGACAACGCTGAAATTGTTGAAATTTTGGAATACGTTAGAGAGCATTACAACAGGCAAGACCTAGCAATTGTCTGAATGCATTTGGTGTCTTTAACAGACTAATTTCAGAAGCATTTACTTAGGTATATTTGAATTCACCCAAAACAGGCTTATATGAGTGAAGTATTACGATTAAAATCAGTACTCAAGGTTGTTGCCACATGTATTGCGATAATTGGATTGTCGCTACAATCATATGCCCAAGAATTTAGCGGAACCATTACTGATGATAAAACTGGCGAGCCGCTATTCGGAGCGAGTGTAGTACTTACAGGTACAGCAGTTGGGGCAACAACTGACTTTGACGGTATTTTTAAGTTCAACGCTGGCAAACAGCCGCCATTTCAAATTACCATCTCCTATATCGGGTATTTGAAACAAGAAATTGAGGTTACTTCTTTAACCGCTATGACCGTGAAATTGGTGTCGGATGCAGTAATGCTCAAAGGCGTTACCATCTCCGAACAACGTGTTACCGACAAGCAAAAAGAATCGGCACTTACGGTGGAGAGTATGGACATTTTAGCCATTAAAGAAACACCTGCTGCCAACTTTTACGATGGACTTGGGAACCTGAAAGGTGTTGACCTTACTGCCGCAAGTATTGGTTTTAAGGTGATTAACACAAGGGGGTTTAACAGTACTTCCCCAGTGCGCTCGCTACAAGTAATCGATGGTGTAGACAACCAATCTCCCGGTTTAAATTTCAGCCTTGGAAACTTTCTTGGTTCGTCAGAACTTGACGTGTTAAAGGTTGATATTGTGCAAGGTGCGAGTTCGGCATTTTACGGCCCAAATGCGTTTAATGGGGTGATTGATATGAAGACCAAAAGTCCGTTTATCAAACCAGGATTGGAAGCTCAAATTAAAATTGGAGAAAGAAATTTAGCCGAGGCTGCCATAAGATGGGCGCAGGTATTCAAGAATAAAGATGGAGAAGACAAATTTGCCTACAAAGTGAACTTGTTTTACTTACAAGCAAACGACTGGGTAGCCGATAATTTAGAACCGATTTACGACCTAGGTACATCGGCAGACAACCCTGGCGGATATGATGCTGTAAACCGCTATGGCGATGAGGATCTTGCTGGCGGAAACGATTACTCTACACAAATCGCCAACTATCCAGGACTTGGAACTTTCTACCGTAGAGGCTACATGGAGCAAGATTTAGTTGATTACAACACGCGAAACTTCAAGGCTAATTTGGCCATGCACTATCGCATAAAATCTGATGTAGAGCTTATTTATTCATTCAATTTTGGTTCTGGAACCACGGTATATCAAGGTCAGAACAGGTTTTCGCTTAAAGACATGTTGTTCTTTCAGAACCGCATAGAATTGGCAAAAAGAGACCGTTGGTTTGTAAGGGCTTACTCTACCAATGAGGATGCTGGCAAATCGTATGACGCGGTTGTGACGGCTTTCAAACTACTTAACAATCAGAGAACACTAGAGAGTTACAACACTGCTTACGCCAACTATTGGGTGTTTAATATTCGATCTGAGGTCAGAGAACTCTTGGCGCAGAATGGAATCACAGGCGTTCTAATCGGCAGAGAGGATGAGGTGCAAGCGGTGCTCGACCAGCACCCAGACCAGTTGCTTGCTTGGCATCAGCAAACCACAAACGCCCTTTCTGCAGATCCACTTCAAGGATATCCAGCACCTGGGTCAGCCACATTTAACGAATTGTTTAATGAGATTACAAGCACTGTTTATACAGATAATAAATTGGATGGTGGAGGTTCTCGTTTCTACGATAAATCGGCTCTCTACCATTTGCATGGTGAATACAAGCTTGACCCAGAGATAAAGGAAGTTGCCCTCGGTACATTCACTTTTGGTGCGAACGGAAGATTATACGCGCCAAACTCTAGAGGAACCATCTTTGATGAAATG
>CALCGD010000216.1 GCA_937900875.1 uncultured Flavobacteriales bacterium | reverse complement strand
ACGGAGGAAGTGCGATTTACGCTTTAGAAGCAGCATTTGGCGCCAACACTACACCGGGAACATCTGTAATAGCTGAAGTGCACGAATTAGGTACAAGCATTCAGGACATCGTAGATTCGTACCAAACGGTATTTGACATAACTGCAGGTCACGTTAATGGTGGCTCAAACTTCTTCTTTACAACAATTCTACTTGATGAAGAAGTTGCTTTAAATGCTGGGGTTGGTTACGCCATTGCGCTTCAGTCTGAAGGCGGTACGGATGAGCTTTGGTTGTTAGCAAACACAGGAGATGAAGATTTCAGTACAGCACTTTATGGTCCTTATGGAACAGGTGGAGCAATTAACTGGTACAATGGCTGGAATCACACACCAGGCTTACGTATGAACATTAATCCAAATGTTGCTGGCGTTGAAGAAATGATTGCTCAAAGTGGTTTTGCAGTTTATCCAAATCCAGCTTCAAACAATGTTACAATCAGCTTTAAGGAAAACTCAGATGTTCAGACTATTTCTTTGGTTAGTCTAGAGGGGCAAATCATCAGAGAAGTGGCGGTTAATTCAAGTTCTAACGGCTCTAAAGTTGAATTCAAAATAGAAGGTGTTGCAACTGGAATTTACTTCATAAACGTTCTTTCCGTTGATGGAGTTAACTCTCAAAAACTAATGATTAAATAATAATCTGCATAATACAGGGTTAGGGCTTCCAAATTGGGAGCCCTTTTCTTTTGTCTTAACTACATTTGCCGCATGAAAATCACACTAACATCAGCTTTGTTTTTACTGCTAACTGTTACAGCTAGCGCTCAGGTAACCGATACCTTAGGGTATTCAAATTTCATGGCCGGTACAGAGGTGTTGTATACTTCGCCAAATGGTGGCTATGCTTTTGGAAATAATGGCTATGGAGATAAGGTAAAAGCTCAGACCTATACGCACGAAAGTTCATTCGTGTTAAGATCGGTACTGTTAAAATTTGGGGATGTAGTGTTTGAATCTGGTGATTCTACATCAGCCATTCGTGTCAATATTTATGACAATTATGGTTTTGGAATTACCTCCTTTGGAAGCTCTGATTCCATAGCTCCAGACAGTGTAGTAGGTTTTGTGGATATTCCAGTTTATGAATTATTTGATGATGGTTCTTTAACCAACGTTGAGTTTGATTTAGATACGATTGTAATCTTCAGCAAGTTTTCGGTGGGCATCGATTTGACGCATTTGGCCAGCGCTGACACTGTTGGTTTGTTTAGTACTTCTGACGGTGATGCAATGGGAAGCATTAACGCCTGGGAGCTTACGGCAAACAACTCATGGTTCACGGTCGAAGAGTCGGCTTTTTCATGGGGATTGGATGTCGATTTTGCCATTTTCCCTGTTATTGATGAAAATGATCCAGCGAGAGTGATAGAGCAAACACTTCCGGAAATATCCTTATTTCCAAATCCCTGCGCTAATGTATTAATGGTGCATGGAATAGAGTGCATTGATTGTCAGATATTGGTCTACGACCCAGTTGGTAGGTTAGTCGCCATGCAACAATTTGAAGGTGGCTCTAAGCCTATAGATGTTTCTGGTCTGCATTCGGGCATTTATATTCTGACTGTTTCAGACGGCTTTATAAGTACGTCAAATCAGTTTATCAAACTCTAAAAAAGGCCGTAGTTTGATTGAGTCGATATCCATACTCGATCAGGAAATTCTTTTGGCTATAAACAGCATTACAGGTAATGCTTTTGTAGACTCCTTAATGGTTTTGATAAGCTCACGAGTCGTTTGGATACCGTTGTACGTATTCTTGACATATAGCGTTTTTCGGAAATTCGGAGTTGCTAGTACACTTTGGATTTTAGTTTCTGCCGGGGTTCTGGTTGTGTTAACAGACCAAGTTTCTGTTCACTTTTTTAAGAATGTGTTTTTACGTTTGCGTCCATGTCACAATCCAGCCTTAGAGGATGTTTTGTATTTAGCTTCAGGTCGATGTGGTGGACAATACGGTTTCGTGTCTT
>CALCGD010000215.1 GCA_937900875.1 uncultured Flavobacteriales bacterium | reverse complement strand
GAAAGAAAAAACACTCGCCAAAACCTTGATGTTTGGTGAGATTTCGGAGCTTCAAACCATCGAAATTCCCTCAAAGGCATTGTGGTCAATAGGAGAAGTAACTGCAAGCCACACAGTCGTGACACGACCGTGTCACGTTCTTATAATAGAAGATCTGCTAGAATGGAGTGACTCCAATTCCAATTGAGATTGGCGTAGCTTCAGTGCCTCGACCCTTAATGAAAAGAGGAGTTAGCGAATAGAAGAAATTCAAGTAAAACTTGGCATAACCAACTCTTGCGGTTAGTCCGTATCTGAATTTGGTGAGATTGGGAATGTCGTAGGTTTTAATTTTTTGCCTGAAATTGATTCCGTTGTAAAAGAGGTCTTGGTCCGTTTTTGTTTTAGTGTGACTTTGAACAAGCCAGCCAATTTTAAATCCAACAGAGGCAGCAATGCGCTTACCGTTTTTTCGAGGGTTTGACCTAAAGCGCAGTTCAAACGGAATGTCTATGAAATTGGTTGATAGCTTATTTACACTCAATTCCTTCTCATTGAAAAAAGTTGGGTCAAGTAATGTGTACGTACCACCCGTGGTAATAGCGTATTCAATCGGAAAACCCTCCATATGGATATTGTGCGAATTGAATCCTACACCCAAAGCGGTGCTAAAATTGCTTTTGGCTAACACCTGGTCATAGAAAATAGCGATGTCAACTCCTCTCGAAGAAAACCATTTAGATTCAATGGTAGATGGAGTTCCAAGCCAACCATCAAAGTTCAAATTCACCAAAATAAACTCCTTTCTTGGCGGCTTTTTCTTTTTTGGTTTTGATTCAGTTGACTGGTCGTTTGTCACATCTTGCGCTACTGCCATGCTAGCAAACAGTAAGAGAAATAAGACGCGTAAGATGTTGCTCATATGAATGAATTAAAAGCTAAATATAGCTGATAGGAGTAGCACTATTCTCCGTTCGGAACCCACTCAAGTTCCAAATCCCAATTTGCACGCACCTCAGAGTCTCTTTCAATAATTTTTGTTGGCTCTGGTTGCATTTTTTGAGAGTACCTCCCAGAGTCCCAAACACCATTCTGGTTTAGGTCGCTTATTACCTGAATAGCATATTTGCCAGGAGCTATGCCACTGAATTTAATCTTACTTGTGGCTGAAGCGGTTCTTCTTTGTACCACTTGCTTAGCAGAATTTAGAAGCTCAATTATTACCTGTGATTCAGGGTTTTGGGTAATATTTAATGTTAACTCACCAAAGGCATTTTTATCAACTCCTACAAAGGAATATTCAATAGTATCGTTCCATAAGTTGTACAAGTCGGTGAAGGCGCTATCTAGAATTAGAACCTTGTATTTAGCATCCTTTTTCCATGGATAAATGATGTCAAATTTCCGGAGCGCGGTATCAGTTGAGACGATATTATAGCGAACCCGTTTCGCGTTTTCATAGAGTTTGAGTTTCGATAAGTCATTTCCCGTAATCGGATGATTCCATACAATTGAAAATGGATCGCTTGGGTTTGGAGAACGACCTTTCTCAGGATTAGACTTGGCTTTAAGCGCAAATTTCTCTACCTGTTTTTTCTTGCCTTTGCCTTTAGACTGACCAGCCATTTCAACCTCATCAGCTCGCGGTTTCATGTACAATTCAGTGGTATCTGTCAAGCCATCATCAGCACTCAAATAAAAGACAAGCGTGTCAGGAACAGCATCCGTTGTCCAAAACGTAACCGAGTCTCGATTGGTGCTAAAATCCTTCAGCATCCATTGTTTTTTGGACATGAAATCCGCCAACTCAACGGACATTTTACCCACTGGCTGATTGTAAACCGCCACAAACTTTCCATAATATTCGCAATATGCCTTCTTTAAAAATTGGGTTGTGTCTTGTTCCACAAACATCTTTAAATGATAATTCGGAGTTGGCCCTGCCCCAATCTTTCCTTTTAAAGAGTCGGTTTTTGAAGAGTCGGGAACAGCCGAAATAGGCGTAAAAGGAGTGATAAGAGTGTCTAAGAACCCAATTTTTTCTTCTGAAACATCAAACATATAATTGCTGTTTTCATCCTTTAGGGCAAATATTTTATACGGTTGATTGCCTACATGATGGATATGAAAACTACCATCAGACCCAGAGCGAGTAAAATAGTGAGGCATGGTCGTTTGTGGCAGAGAGTCCACATTTTCTTTATACAACATAACCAATGCATTTTCCTCTGGTTCGCCCGTTATGGCATCAGTCACTTTGCCCTTCACTTGCATGCTATCTAGTTGCGCACCGGTGCTAAACACATAAGAAAAGTTTTTAAGAATGTTTCCTTCGTTGTTGTCACGAATGGCCTCACCAAAATTGATTGTATAGGTGGTGTTCTCAGCTAATTCCTGGTCGAACTTCGCTACAAGAGATTTTTGTTTGAGAAGGTATTTTGGTTGCGTTAATAATGGCGGGGAGATAATAATTTGCTCAAGCGGATTTTTAAGCTGAATGAACTCATCGAATTCAATAATAATTTGTTTGGAAACAAAGTTTGTTGATTCGTTTTTGGGCAGTTGGCTAAGAATCTCGGGCGGAGCTTCATCCTTTGGTCCGCCTGTTGGAGCCACTTGCTGGGCACAGCCCCACATGGTTAGAATAACAAAGGCTGCGAGAAATCTTCTCATTTAAAAATTGGGCTAATCATTTGAGCAAGGCGTTCGAGTCCTAATTTATCATCCAATGTGAAGTCAGCAAGTTTGTCGCTATCCACATCCAAAACGGCCACTGGTTTTCCGTCAACAGTAATAGGAATAACTATTTCGGATTTAGATGCTGAACTGCATGCTATGTGCCCAGGAAATTCATCTACGTCAGGTACAATTATAGTTTCATTCTTTTCCCAAGAGATTCCACAAACCCCTTTCCCAAATCCAATTCTGGTACAGGCAATTTCTCCTTGAAAAGGGCCTAATACCAATTCGTTTCCTTCAACTAAATAAAAGCCTACCCAGAAAAACCCAAAAGCTTGGCGGAGCGCTGCCGCTATATTGGCCATATTGGCCACGGTGGAAACCTCACCCTCAATAAGCGCACTTATTTGAGGAAGCAATTGCTCATACTTTTCCTTTTTGGATGCTTGGGACGATAATATCAGTGAATCTGCCATCTAGTTCTGGCAAAAATTGGATACAGCTGAGAATACGAATTCTGGAGTTTCTAAATGCCCCATGTGCCCAGCATTTTCAATACACACTACTTCCACCGAAGCATCAAGTTGGCCAAAAGCAATAATTTCCTCCGTATTTAACACTGGATCTTGCACTCCATGAATTAGTAATTTCTGAAAAGAGCCGGCCTTTAAAATAGCGCTTTGGTCTTTCCGCTCCATCATTCCTCTAATGTTGGCAATAATTCCTTGCTGAGTGAATCCACTGGCCACGTTTACCAAGTTTAGAATGTCCTGTTTGTGTTTATCCCTGTTAGATTCTGCAAATAAAGTAGGAATAACGGCCTGAACATAAACCCGCATATTCCTCTTTACAAGGGCTATCACACGTTCTCTGTCTATTTGTTTATCCTCAGAATCTGCAGATGCGGTTGAATGTAAAAGCACCAGCCCATTAATTAATTGAGGCTCTAATTCTGCTAACGCCAATGCTACATATCCGCCCATAGAATGGCCAATTACTGTGCAATGCGAAACATTTTCTGCTTCAAGCACCTTGGCTACAGCTTCAGCATGAGCTTCCATACTGTGTACATAACCAACATTCCCTGTTTCGCCTTGCCCCAACAAATCAACTGCGACAATCGAATAGCCAGTCAGCCTTTTAATCAAGTCATCCCACATCGATCGGTCTTCCAAAAACCCGTGGAGCAACAACAAAGTTTGTCCACTGCCAGAATGTGAATAAACCACATCGGTACCTTTATATTTAATTGTCTTTCGCAAGGTAATTTCGTGAAGCGGTCAAAAGTACATACTAAGGCCAACACCTTTTCGTTCAATTAACTCAACCAAACCATGAAACGGTCTTTTTTCATATTTCTTGCTCTTACACTTTTTCTTGGTGTTACCGAGTCTGAAGCTCAGGGTAAATGGGGTGTTTTCCTCGGAGTTGGCACAACCTTATACGAAGGTGACTTAAAAGAGCAACCATGGCCACATCCATTAACCATGCGCTGGACAGCGGATGCTGGTGTGCATTGGCAAATAACCAAACGCTGGGGGCTTCAGGTCAATTACACGGCAGCTCATTTGGCAGGAGATGATAGGCATGCCGCTAGTCCGAGTAGAAGAGCCAGAAATCTTCGATTTGAAAACATTACCCACGAACTAAGTATTAGAGGGACGTATGATATTCTCAGAAACGATAGATGGAAATTCTTGCCCTATATAACAGCGGGGGTTGGTGCCTTGTATTTTGAACCGAAAAGAGATGGGGTGCCTTTGCGACCGCTTGCAACGGAAGGTGTCTCCTATCTTCCTATTACCGTAAGTTTCCCAACAGGTTTAGGCTTAAAATATCAATTTAACTGCCGATGGACGGCCAAAGTTGAGGCTATTTATCACTGGACCATGTCGGATTATTTGGATGACGTAAGTGGCGCATATTTAGCACCAACAGGTGACCCAAATATTGACTTTTACCGCGATCCAGGAGGTGTTTCTCCCCCAAGAGAAATGAGAGGTAATCCGAAATGGAAAGACGGTTTCTGGGACTTGAACATAGGCATTATCTATTTCTTTAAAGGCTGTGGTAGCAGTAAAAAAGGAGGAATGATTGAGGACTGCGATGCGCTTTATGAAGGGGTTGACATGGAAAAGCTTATGGACCAGTACAAGCAATAGTTAAACATTGCTCAAGGGTTTCTGAATTTGTACGGGTGTACGATGCCTATTTCGTAATATTGACCCTCAACTAAAACCCCACACTTAATGAAACACATTTTTACATTGGCTTTGGCTTTAGCATTGCCTGGGCTACTTATTGCGCAAAAGCTATCTAAAGATTTTGAAGTATCTCGAACATCGCCTTATGATGTTGTTGATGCTGGAAGTAAGAAATATTTCGGGCTTGGAAACGACCAAAGCCTTGCGGTAAAAACCAGAGGAGGTGTTGTAACCCTACTCAAGTTTGATATCGCAACAAAAAGAGAAGTAGATAGAAAAGTCCATTCAGATTTCCCGAAATACACCAAGGAGCAAGAAATTCTTCAGGTAGAAGGGCATATTTATTATGTATCTGAAGCATTCGACAAGAAAACAAGAACCTTTACTGTTTCGGCTAGAGAAATCAATACAGACGATTTGTCGATGGGCGAGCTCACAACACTTTTTACCACAGACAGAGAAGTTACTGCTACACCTGCTGCCCTTGGCGCGCAACCAGCCTTTGGGTTTGGATTTGTAGGCGGAAACAAGTTTGAAGTTATTTCCTCTTTCGATGGATCAAAGATTTTGATTCGGTATCGATTGAAGCCAAAATCAAGAAAAGACGCTGAGAATTATGATGAACTCGGGTTCTTCGTTTTCGATAATAAGTTGAACAAGCTTTGGGGTAAGGAGCAAACAATGCCTTATACCGAAAAAGAGATGAACAATCTTGCTTACACCGTTGCTAGCGATGGAACTGCTTACATGTTGGCTTTAGTGAGGGAGTCAAAGTCGGTTGAGTTGATGTCGATAACTGAAAAGGACTTTTCTACGAAACCATTGGAGATCAACAAAGACCTTGTTTTCCAGAAGTTTGATTTACGAGAAGATGATAAGGGAAACATAGCATGTGTGGC
>CALCGD010000214.1 GCA_937900875.1 uncultured Flavobacteriales bacterium | reverse complement strand
ATAGGGTTAAAGTAGAACCGATTTTCACGTTCTATGTACCTAATTCATTTACGCCAGATGAGAACGGAATAAATGACGAATTCTTCGGAATTGGAGAAGGTTATACCTCCTACTCTATGTGGATTTTTGACCGATGGGGTGAGATGATTTTCGAATCTCATGACGACCAATTCCATTGGGATGGAACCTATAATGGCAAGCAAGTTCAGCAAGGCACCTATATGTACAGGTTTTACCTGTTAGATTGGCAAGGACACGACCATAAATTTAAAGGTCATGTTACGTTACACAGATAGGGTTAGAACTTATCTATCTCTCCGGCTTTCTGCATCACCTTTACCAACTTTCCATCAGAATATTTGGCTCTATAAGTGATATTTCCGTCTAAATCCCAATAAGTGTTGGTTCCGTTTAGCCTGCCATTGTGGTAAGTAATATTAAACCATTTTGCACCATGTTCATACCAAGCTTGCGAAAGGCCTTGTAGTTTGCCATTGTCATATGTCAACTCTTGAAACTTGAATCCGTTAGAATAGAATAGTTTCCATAATCCGTTCTTAGCACCTTTTACGTAATCTCCCTCTGCTCGCAGCTCTCCTGTTTCATGCCATTCTTTACTTGGCCCATCTTCAAGGTTGTCTGCATAAGCTTTATCGTACTGCATGTTGCCATTCGGGTACCATAATTGCGCTTTACCATGCCGATTTCCGTTCTTATAGCTAACGTCAAATTTTGGCTCTCCACCTTCGTAGTAACCAAGCCATTGTCCATTCATCTCACCTTCAACGAACTCTCCAGTTTCCTTAATCTGACCGTTGGAATACCAAGAAGTCCAAACACCTGTTTCTTGGTCGTTGGTGAAAGCCCCCGTACTGAACTTTTCCCCTGTTTCATAAAACCGTCCCCACTCGCCTGCTTTCAGCCCTTCTGCAAAGCTTCCTTCTTTCCATTTCGTTCCTTCTAGTTCGTAGAAGTAACTCCACTGGCCTTGCAATTTGTCATTTTTGAACATTCCCTTGCTTCCAAGGTTTCCATTTTCGTAGTAAAATTGCCACTCACCTTCACGTTTATCAAGCACGAACGGACCTTCCATTTCAACTTTTCCGTTGTCGAAGTACCAAACAAATTTGTCCTCTTTCTTTCCATCCTTAAAAACACCAGTCATACTGAGCTTGCCGTTTTCGTGCCATTGCTCTTCTTTTCCCTGCTGCAAACCTTGTTTGTAATTTACCTTCCTGCTAGATTTTCCGTCTTTGTAGAAGTACTCCCATAATCCATGCTTGGCGCTTCCTTTTAACTGACCTTCAAACTCAATTTTTCCGTCTGCGTAATAACTCAAGTTCTTTCCGCTTTCGGTTTCCTGATCACTTAGGAGTTGACCACTTCGATAGTAGCATTTCCACCGACCAGTTTTCTTATCGTCTTTGTATTTACCCTCACAAAATGGTTTTCCGTTATCATAAAAGCTCTTCCAAAGCCCTTGTTTTAGACTATCCACTAACTTTCCTTCCTCCTTTACACTTCCGTTTGGCCAGAGTTCTCTGTGGTCGTTTTGTGCAATTGAAACGAATGGAATAAACAATAGAATTATCAGGTATTTTCTCATATTACTTTAGTACAATATCAACAACTGTTTCTTCGCCAAGCTCCTTGTTTATGCTTTCAATAATGCTCTTTTTGGCAAACGAGAGCTCGTTTTTAAGAACGGAACTACTGAGTTTTACGTTCAGAATTCCATCCTTGAAATAAATGTTTGTAGTTCTATTCTTTACAGAAGGTCCCAAAAGTTGTCCCCAAAGATGTGCAATGCGCGTAACCTTGGCTTTATTGGCCATCGGATGATTTGACAACCAATCATCAATAACCTCTTTAAGTGGCTGCTGGTTGGATAAGCGTTTGCTCATCCTTTGAAATCCTTTAAAAAACTCACCACGTTTTTGTCAATTCGTTGATTAATGTCTGAGCTTACAATTGGGTTGAACTTTTCACCCGAAATCATTTCATACAATTCAATATACCTAGCAGAAACTGTTTGAACGAATTCGTCTGGCATAAATGGCATCGTTTGCCTATCTAATCCCTGAAATCCATTTTCCATTAACCATTCTCTTACAAACTCCTTACTTAGCTGTTTTTGAACTTCACCTTTTTGCTGTCTTTCCTCATAGCCATCAGCATAAAAATACCTCGAGCTATCGGGTGTGTGAATCTCATCAATTAAGTGTACCGTTCCTTTTTTATTCCCGAACTCATACTTTGTATCAACCAGTATAAGTCCTTGTTTATCAGCCATTTCAGAGCCTCTTTCAAACAACTTACGCGTGTAATCTTCCATTTGTACATATTCGGACTCCGGCACAATTCCCTTTGCTAAAATATCCTCTCTAGAGATATCTTCGTCATGTCCTTCCTCCGCCTTGGTGGCTGGTGTAATAATAGGCTCTGGAAATCGGTCATTTTCCTTCATTCCATCAGGCATTTGCACGCCACAAATAATTCTTCTACCGGCTTTATACTCTCGCCATGCGTGTCCAGCCAAATAGCCTCTAATCACCATCTCAACCGGATACGGATTACATCTAAATCCTAGAGACACCACGGGGTCGGGCACAGAAATTAACCAATTTGGTACGATGTCTTCAGTTGCTTTTAAAAACTTAGCCGCTATCTGAGTAAGAACCTGTCCTTTAAATGGAATTCCTTTGGGCAATATGTGATCGAAAGCTGATATTCTATCGCTTGCTACCATAACCACAATTTCGTCACCAATAGAGTAAACGTCTCTTACTTTTCCTTTGTAAACCTTCGTTTGATTCGGGAACGAGAAGTCGGTTTTTGTGAGAGTGTTTGGAAGTTTCAAAGCTTCATTCATTTTTCGTCTGCCTTAGCGTAAATGTCTACAATTCTTTTAACGAGCGGATGCCTGATTATATCTGACCCCTTCAATTCTATGAAGGAAATGCCCTTTACGTTTTGAAGCATTTTCCAAGAAATACTTAAACCGCTTTGTACCTTTTTAGGAAGGTCTACTTGCGTTACGTCTCCCGTAATAATAAACTTAGCTGAGTTGCCCATTCTGGTGAGAAACATCCTCGTTTGCGGGTCTGTGGCGTTTTGTGCTTCATCCAAAATTACAAATGCGTGGTCAAGTGTTCTACCTCTCATAAAACCCAATGGAGCTATTTGAATTATGCCAGTTTCTAAATACTGTGCAAGTTTGGCCGGTGGAAGCATATCTAAAAGAGCATCGTACAATGGTTGTAAGTACGGATCCAGTTTTTCCTTCATATCGCCAGGTAAAAAACCAATGCTTTCGCCTGCTTCTACCGCTGGTCTAGTCAGAATAATTCTTTTTACCTCTCTCTTTTTCAAGGCTCGAACTGCCAACGCAACTGCGGTGTATGTTTTACCAGAACCAGCAGGGCCAATAATGAAGACCATATCGTCCTTTTCTACCGCGCTAACTATCTTCTTTTGATTGTCAGTTCTTGCTCTAACTAAATTGCCATTTGGGCCGTAAACTAGCACAGAATCGTCCAGTTTAGTGGTGTCTTGGCCAAGTTCACTAAGTAGAATTCGGTCTATTTCTGAAAGAGGAAGACTACCACGTTTATTATAATGCCCAACCAGTTGGTTTAACCGAATTTCAAACTCACGAATAGAATCATCATCGCCAAATAGTTTAATGGTTTCTCCTCTTGCAACAAGCCTTAGTTTGGGAAAATACTTAGAAACCACCTTGAGTTTAGACTCATTTACCCCAAATAACTCCAATGGTGGAATTGGTTCGATGTTTACAGTTTTCTCACTCAAAAGCTTGTTCGATTTAAGGGATTTGGCATTTCTATTGGTCGGCTTATTACGTAGATTTGGAACGGTTACAAAGTAACAGAAATTGCCCTCAGTAAGGGGCCACAAAAACTGCTTTTTAGTTAACAGATGTCGATAATAACCCTCACCACCGATATGGGCACCAGAGACCACTATGTCGGGGTTTTAAAGGGTACTATTCTTCGGCTTTATCCTGGTGCTAGAATTGTTGACCTTACCCATGAGATAAAGCCATTTTTTGTTCCTGGAGCTGCAATGACCGTCAGAAATTCATATCCAGACTTTCCCAAAGGGACGGTGCATTTGA
This sequence comes from uncultured Flavobacteriales bacterium, assembly GCA_937900875.1. Lineage (GTDB taxonomy): Bacteria > Bacteroidota > Bacteroidia > UBA10329 > UBA10329 > UBA10329. Next base: position 17,064 of record CALCGD010000214.1, on the reverse strand, counting down.
TTGGAGTTAATCCTAACAGGACCGATAGGGTTGATCACTTAGCAATCGAATTTAAAGGGCAATATTTTGTGGGAGCGGATAATGGAATGTTTCCGCTCATGTTTAATCAGGAACCAACCAAGGTTTTTGATTTGAGCCTGGTAAGGCAGACAGCTTCGTCCGAAATTTTTCCTTCTAGAGATATTTTTGCAGTGGCGGCATGCCATCTGGCTCAAGGAGGTATAATGGAAATTCTGGGTCGACCAGCAGAAATTAATAATGAGATTACCGCCTTTGCACCTGTGGTTAATGGGCTAACCATTAGAGGTCTTGCTGTTCATATTGATATTTACGGAAACATTGTCACCAATATTGATAAAAACCTTTTTAGCTCTGTTGGGCAAGGGAAACCGTTCGAAATCAGGTTCCGCAAGGAACAGCACGTGATTAATAAATTGTATCAATCCTACTCCGAAGTGCCAAGTGGAGAAAAAATGGCTTTATTTGGAGCGTCTGGTTTATTGGAAATCGCCATTAACCGGTCAAACGCTTCTCAATTATTAGGCGTTAAACATGAAGACGTTATAAGCATCACATTCAAATGATAACACGAATTGTACAGCTCAATTTTCAGGAGCATTTGGTAAACCAATTTTTAACCGTGTTCGAAACTTCGGGTCCTAAAATTCGAGCGTTTTCAGGATGCCAAAGTGTGGAATTGGTACAAGATATTTATCGACCATACGTGTTTTTCACGGTTAGCAAATGGGACAATGAAGAATCATTGGAAGCGTACCGACAGTCGGATTTATTCAAGGCAACTTGGAAGAACACAAAAGCACTCTTTTCGCTTCCAGCCCATGCTTGGTCTACTACAGACACTGGCAAATAGCGTATTACCTTTGGCGTAGATGAATCCTACGCCAGAATCCATTCTAAAACAATATTGGGGCTTTGATGCTTTTCGCACTCAGCAGCGAGAGATTATTGAGTGTGCCTTAAACGGAAAAGACACCCTAGCGCTGCTTCCCACGGGTGGCGGAAAATCAATTTGTTTTCAAATTCCAGCGCTTTGCCAAGAAGGCATTTGTATTGTGGTTTCTCCTCTTATTGCATTAATGAAGGATCAGGTTGAAAACCTGAAAAAGAAAGGCATTAACGCCATGCTGCTTCATTCCGGAATGCGGTTTCAACAGATTGATGCCGCATTAGACACTTGCGTTTATGGAGATGTGAAGTTCCTTTATCTGAGTCCAGAGAGGCTGCGGAATGAGATGGTTCAGGTTCGTTTGCAGAAGATGAACGTTAACCTTCTGGCAATTGACGAAGCGCATTGTATTTCGCAATGGGGGTATGATTTTCGTCCGCCTTATTTGCAAATAGCGGAGATTAGGCAATTGCTCCCCAAGGTTCCGGTGTTGGCTTTAACAGCTACTGCAACTCCAGAAGTGGTTGTTGATATTCAGAAAAAACTGGAATTCAAAACCCATAACGTCATCCGAAAATCGTTTGCAAGAGAAAACCTCTCGTACTTGATTTTGAATGAAGATGACCTAAAAGGACGTATGCTTCGGATTCTATCCAAAACACCTGGGAGCGCTATTATTTACGTCCGAAATAGAAGACGAACACAGGAAATTGCTCAATTTCTTCAAACACAAAACGTATCAGCTACTTATTACCATGCTGGACTTTCTTTTGATGATAGACAAGCGCGTCAAAACGATTGGATTAACGACAAAACTCGCGTGATAGTAGCCACCAATGCCTTCGGAATGGGCATTGACAAACCGGATGTTCGGCTGGTTATTCATGTCGGATTTACCGATAGTTTGGAGGCTTATTTTCAGGAAGCTGGTCGTGGAGGGCGTGACGAGAAAGAGAGTTTTGCCGTGGCATTAATCAATAAGCATGACATTGCCGAATTACAGAAGAAGCTAACCCACGTTTTCCCTACTAGAGATCGAATTAAGGAAGTCTACTATTCCATTGGAAGTTCGTTGCAATTGGCAGAAGGAAGTGGCGAAGACGAATGGTTCGATTTTGACCTTGTTGCTCTTTCAGACCGTTACAAGTGGAAGCCAAAAGAGATTGTCGAAGCCATTTCGTTCTTGGAAAAGGCCGATCACTTGATTATTTCAACAAATTCTGATCCTCGATCTCAACTAAAACTGTTGGTCAATCACGATTCAATCTACGACCTAGAATTACGCAACCCAAAAGTGGGACGATTGACAAAAGTGTTGCTTCGCTCTTACGGGAGAATGTTTGAAGAATTTGTGTCCATTAACGAATCACTCATAGCCAAACGTGCAGGATATTCCATCGAACAGGCGGTAGCAATTCTGCATAAACTTCACAAATTGGAGGTGGTTGATTATCGTCCTTCAACGGGTCTGCCTAAACTCAGTTTTGTGGGCGGAAGAGTCCGAAAACAAGACATCCACATTGCGAAAGAAGTTTATGAAGTTCGGATCAAGCTGATTCAAGAACGAATAAAAGCAGCCCTTCATTTTGTGGAAACTGATAAAGTTTGCCGCAGTCAAATGCTGCTCAAGTATTTTGGAGAATCAGACAGCACGCATTGCGGTAAATGCGATGTATGTCGGGGACTTCCCAAGTTCAAATTAGAAGAAAAGGACATCGAACTCGTCAAATCAACCATTCTTACCGAAATCAGTTTAGAGGAACTAATCAATAAGATTGAAAAACCAGAAAAAGAGATTCTGAAAGCGGTTCAGTTACTTCTCGATAATAACGAATTGGTGTATCACATGAACGGAAACATTGGTCTGCCCTAACAGTCTGATTCGTTAGTGTTATAGGGGTAAATTTCCAACCACAAAACAATCATTTTATATAGGCGAAAGCCGTACTTTCATCGGTCATTCACCAATCCTAAGTTGCATGAGTCTAAAAATTATCGGGACAGGTTACGGTCGCACTGGAACGCTTTCAACCTACACCGCCCTGAATGAGTTGGGCTATCCTTGTTATCATATGATGGAAGTGATTGAGAACAAGGAAAACAAAACCCGCCTGGATTTTTGGAACGATGTAGCTGAAGCACCAGCAGGCGCCCAACACAATTGGAACAAGGTTCTTGTCAATTATTCGGCAGCGGTCGACAATCCAAGCTGTTGCGTTTGGCGTGAGCTGATGGAGGCCTATCCGGAGGCCAAGATTTTGCATACGCTGCATCCTAGGGGAGCAGAAGGATGGTACGAAAGCACCATCGACACCATTTATTTTACCGAGAACAACTGGCAATTCCGTTTTCTGGCACTTTTTGCACCATTTCCCAAGAAAATGGGCAACATGTGCAGAAAATTAATCTGGCAGCGCTCACACCAGAACACCATGGAGAATAAGGAAGCGGCTATTGCCCGATACCATGCTCATCTCGAAGAAGTGAAAGCAGCAGTACCAGCCGATAGGCTACTTGTTTTTACAGTGGATCAGGGATGGGAACCTCTCTGCAACTTTCTGGGCGAACCGGTTCCTGCTATTCCATTTCCCAATGTTAACGATCGCGCACAGGTTAAAAAGACTATTGCCAATATCACGAAAGGGGCATATCTGTTTTTGGTTCTCGGTGCCGTAGTGTTCGTTGCTCTACTTTATGCGCTTGGTACATTTCTGTAATACAAGTCTGGGGTTTCTTCATATCCTGTTTGTTTATTAACCACTGTCTCTTTAATCCATACACTTTAGAATACCTTTGCCGCCCATGAAAACAATCAGTTTAAAAAAGGGCAAAGAGAGTTCGTTATTGAGAAAGCACCGATGGGTTTTCTCTGGAGCTATTGGTAAAACCACCGCACAACCAGATAATGGTGAATTGGTAAGTGTAGAAGACTTTCAAGGAAACTACATTGGCGCAGGACATTATCATAACGGTTCTATTGCCGTTCGTATGCTCACATTTACGAAAGAACGTATCGACCAAACCTTCTGGAATTTAAGGTTTCAGGAAGCATTTGCAGTGCGGAAAGGCTTAGGATTGTTAACCAAAGAAACCAATTGCTTCCGATTGATTCATGCTGAAGGCGATGGACTTCCTGGCTGCGTAGTAGATATTTACAACGATTGCGCGGTAGTTCAGAGCCATACCGATGGAATGGCGAATTGCGCCAAGGAAATCAAGAAAGCGTTGGAGAACATCAATGGGCTAAAACTGAATTCTATTTACCATCGAAATCTTGCCTCCAAAGAACATGAGTTCCTAAAAGGATTGAAAGAAGAAACCGAAGTGCTGGAGAACGGAGTTAAGTTCAAAGTAAACTGGGTAAACGGACAGAAAACAGGCTTTTTTATTGATCAGCGTGATAACCGCGCCTTGGTTGGGCAATTCTCTAAAGGCCGAAAGGTTTTGAACACATTCAGTTATACAGGCGGATTTTCGGTTTACGCACTAGCCAATGGAGCCAAGAAAGTCACATCGGTAGATGTGTCGCAACCAGCAATTGATTTGGCGGCAGAAAATGCTGTCATCAATGGTTTCGACAAAAACCATGAAGCCGTTTGCGAAGATGCCTTCAAGTTTGTGGAGAAAGCCGAAGGGTACGACATGATAATTCTTGACCCACCTGCTTTTGCAAAGTCAATCAAAGCGCGTCATCGTGCCGTTCAGGGCTACAAGCGCTTGAATGAAACGGCTTTGAAGAACATTGCTCCAAATGGTCTGTTGTTCACGTTTTCGTGCTCTCAAGTAGTTAATCCACAGATGTTTGAAAGCGCGGTTTTGGCCGCTGCCATCAATGCCGGACGAAACGTGCGTGTGCTTAAACGCTTAGGTCATGCGGTAGATCATCCCGTAAACATCTATCATCCCGAAGGCGAATACCTTAAAGGCCTGATGTTGCATGTGAGTTAATGCTTGAAACGATTTCATATCGTAACATCTGGCGCATTTCCTACCCACTTATCCTCGGATTTGTAGCAGTTACCATCATTAACGTAACCGACAGCGCATTTCTAGGGCGCGTAAGCGAGGTAGCAATTGGCGCTTCTGGTCTGGGAGGGATTTATGTACTCGTTATGCTGATGGCCGCCTTCGGTTTAGGTATCGGAGCTCAAATTATCATGGCTCGATTTCATGGTGAGGAAAAACCCGAACGAATCGGTCCCATTTTCGACCATCTGATGTATCTACTTTTGGCATTAGCCGGAGGTTTGATACTCTTCCATTTCTTCTTTGCTGAGTTTCTACTATCTCGTATTATCGAATCTCAGGCCATTCTAGAAAGCACGATTGCTTACACCAATATTCGTGTGATTGGGCTTATTCCAGCCGCTATTGTGGTTGGTTACCGCTGTTTCCTTACAGGCATAAGCGACACCCGTGCCATTTCGTACGCTGCCGGTATCATGGCCGGTCTCAATTTGTTTTTCAATTATCTGTTTGTATTTGGAAACTTGGGCTTCCCTAGAATGGAAATTGAAGGGGCTGGTTACGCCTCTGTTCTATCCGAAACGCTGAGTTTAGTGTACTTAGTGGTTTGGGTGAGACGCAAACGATTAGGCGTTCAATTCAACTGTTTCCACTTTCCGAAGCCAAATTTCACACAGATTAAATCGATAATGCGAATTGCTACTCCCGTTATCGTGCAGCATGTAGTTTCAATCGCATCGTGGCTCACCTTTTTCCTGATTATTGAAGGAATGGGCGAACGAGACCTCGCCATTTCAAATGTGGTAAGAAGCGGTTATTCTGTTCTTATGATACCGCTGGTTGGAATTGGACAAGCCACCCAAACATTGGTGAGTAAGCTGATTGGCCAAGGCGGAACACACCTCGTTTACAAATTGATACAACGCTTGCTCATCGTAAGTGTGGTTTCCTCTATAAGCTTGATGTTGCTAAACTTGATTAATCCGCGTTTGCTTCTTTCGGTTTTCACCAATGACGTAACGCTGATTGATGAATCCATTCCTGTGGTTTATGTCATATCTATTTCAATCGTTTTATTTGCTGTTTCGATGATTCTTCTTTCCGTTGTTTCAGGAACTGGAAACACATTCATCACTCTTTTAATTGAGGTGAGCACACTCATTATTTACCTCAATTTCACCTACAGAATGGTGCATCAATGGCATCAACCTTTAAATATGGTTTGGACATCTGAAATCGTTTATTTCAGTGGTTTAGCACTGTTTTCAGGACTCTATCTTTGGAGCGGAAAATGGAAAAACGCTAAAATTCATGAGTAAGGAGAGAATCGTTTTTATGGGTACGCCCGAGTTTGCTGTTTCAACGCTGAAAGCTCTTTTAGATGCTAAGGCAAATGTTGTTGGGGTAATTACCGCGCCAGACAGACCAGCTGGTCGTGGAATGAAACTGCAACCTTCTGCCGTAAAACAGTTTGCCGTTGAAAATGATTTGACGGTGTTGCAACCAACAAATTTGAAGTCAGAAGCATTTCTCGAAGACCTTAAATCTCTTAAAGCCACACTTCAAATAGTGGTTGCTTTTAGAATGCTGCCAGAGGTGGTTTGGAATATGCCAGACCATGGAACATTCAATTTGCATGCCTCGCTCCTACCTCAATACCGAGGTGCAGCTCCCATCAATTGGGCTGTTATCAATGGCGAGAAAGAATCTGGTGTGAGTACTTTCTTCCTTCAACACAAGATTGATACTGGAGACATCATCTTTCAGGAGAAAGTAGAAATAGCCAAGAACGAAACTGCTGGCGAATTGCATGACAAACTCATGCGTGTGGGGGCTAAACTGGTGGTCAAAACATTGGCTGAAATCGAAAATGGTGACGTTCCATCAACACCTCAGAATACAATTATTGGTGAACTGAATGAAGCACCCAAAATATTTAAGGAAACGTGCAAAATTGATTGGAATAAACCTGCTGATGATGTGTTCAATCTTATCAGAGGATTATCGCCTTACCCAACTGCATTTACCACGCTTATTTCGGGTGAGGATGAAATAGGATTGAAGATTTTTTCAGCAATAAAAACAGAGAAGCAAAAAGACCAAATGCCTGGCGCGCTTACTGTTGATGGGCAGTCTCTTTACATAGCTTGTTCGGTGGGTTCTATAGAAGTTTTAGAACTTCAAATGGCCGGTAAAAAACGAATGGAAACGAGATCCTTTTTACTTGGCTTTAACCTTGACGGATACAAGGTAAGGTAAACTTCATTTACCGTCAGAATTCCCTGAATCGCTGTAATGACGGGACTTACAGCACTTCACTTATCAACAATCAATTACATTTATCAACAAAACCAGCGGTTTTACGCTTCGGGCGTTGCACTACTTCTGTTGCCACATATATTTGGTGCGCTAACCAATAACGAAACATAAAAACATTAACATGAATAAGGCGGAATTAGTTGAAAAAATGGCTGTAGATGCGGGACTTTCTAAGGCAGATGCTAAACGGGCATTAGATGCTTTTGTTGGAGCCGCAACAACAGAGCTTTCTTCCAAAGGAGGCAGAGTTTCGTTGGTTGGTTTTGGTTCATTTACGGTTTCTAAAAGAGCCGCTAGAACTGGTAGAAACCCGCAAACAGGAAAAGAAATTAAAATTGCGGCTAAGAACGTTGTTCGATTTAAGGCAGGAAGCGATTTAGCCGAAGCTGTAAAGTAATCAGCTCAAAAGCGATTTAACTCGAAAGGCTCCTTTACATGGAGCCTTTCTCATTTTGGTAGAAGATGAACAAGCAGGAAAAAATTGATGAGTTTGACCCAAACGGACCCGGGCTAACCGACTCTGGATTATTTGGTCTTCCCTTTGATGTTGAGGATGCGGAGCTGGTTTTATTACCCGTTCCGTGGGATGTAACCACATCCTTTTCTGATGGCACTAGCAATGCTCCTGAAGCTATTTTATGGGCATCAAAACAAGTAGACCTATACTACTCAGGCATTAAAGACGCTTGGAAAATGGGTTTAGCATTAGGTGGCATTCCAATGGAATGGGCTGACTTAAATAAGCACTACCGTAAAAAAGCGCAATCGGTTATTGCGCAGTTAGAAAGTGGTGCTAGCACAACAAGTCCCGAAGTTGCTTCGCTCCTCTCAGAAATTAACGAACAGTGTTTGGAGTTGGTCGATTACGTTTACTCTCGTTCAGTTTCGTTGATTGAGCAAGGAAAAATGGTGGGTATTTTAGGTGGGGATCATAGCACACCACTCGGTTTAATAAAAGCCCTTTCCGAAAAGCATGAATCGTTTGGAATTTTACAGATTGATGCCCATGCCGATTTAAGAGAGGCTTATGAAGGCTTCGAGTTTTCGCATGCTAGCATTATGACGAATGCATTGAAACTTGAAAGTGTAACGAAATTAGTTTCGGTAGGTGTTAGAGATATATGCCAAGCAGAAATGGACACTATTTTCACCTCCAATGATCGCATAGTTGCGTATTTCGATGCGGAAATAAAAAGCAAGGCGTTCAATGGGGTAAACTGGAACGAAACCTGCGATCAAATTGTAGGTGAATTACCACAAAAAGTCTACATCAGTTTTGATATTGATGGACTTGACCCAATGCTATGTCCTGCAACAGGAACTCCCGTGCCAGGAGGATTGAGCTTTGAACAAGCTGTTTACCTAATCAAACAGGTTGTGGCCTCTGGTCGAACGATAATAGGATTTGACTTGGTTGAAGTTGGACCTTCAGAATCTGGTTGGGACACAAATGTTGGTGCGAGATTATTGTACCATTTATGCAACCAAATGGGATTGTCTAACGGCAAATTCGCTTGACAAAGGCCGAAAAACATAAGCTTTTAGAATACCTTCTTTCTTTCACCACAGAGAATAAACAAGAACTATTTAGTTCTAAAATGCTGGAAAGAACCAGACATGTTACCGTGGTTCTCGAAGACATCTATCAGCCTCAAAATGCGAGCGCTGTGCTTAGAACTGCTGATTGTTTTGGCATTCAAGACGTTCATATTATTGAAAACACCAACTTATACGAAGTGAACCCAAGGGTAGTACACGGTGCGTCCAAATGGATTAATCTGCACAAGTACAATGAAGTTCATGACAACACCACCGATTGCTACCAGAAACTAAAAGCAAAAGGCTACAAGATTGTAGCAACCAGTCCGCATGCTAATAGCATTTCGTTGCACGATCTCCCACTAGATCAGCCAATTGCTATTGTTTTTGGAACAGAAAAATTAGGTCTTTCTTCAACCGCATTAGAACTGGCAGACGAGCACATGTTTATTCCCATGTATGGATTTACAGAAAGCTTGAACATATCTGTTTGCGCAGCAATATGTTTGGAACATATTGCGCATCGGTTAAGACAAACACAGGTGGATTGGCAATTATCCGAAGACGAAAAACTGGATCTAAGTTTAGAATGGGCTAAAAATGTGCTGAAAGATCCTACAGGATTAGAAAAGCGCTATTGGAGCGATAATCACGCTAATTAACTACAAGTTTCTTAGACGTTTGACCCCAACGGTTTTTTACACAAACGGCATAAATTCCCGACTTCAAGTTTTCGTTGTAATCGAACTTATTTCCGTTGAAATATCCCGTATAGACCAGTTGTCCAAGATTGGTGTAAACCCAAACTTGATTTTTAGTTCCAACATCCACGTTTAAAGAAAGAACGAAACTGCCAGTTGAACTTGGATTAGGATAGATTTCTGCGAAAATAAGCTCTCTTGTTGGCTCTTTTACATTGGTAAATGTGTCATCACCATACAATCCCAAATAATACTTGTAACAAGGATAGATGCTGTCTTCCGAAATCTGGTGAGAATTGAACATGGAGAAATCCCACTGCCAATCCCAATAAAACCACGATATATCGTTCTGCACAACTCTCGTCATATTGTAATCCAACCAATTACAAGAACTGGCTGAATCGCAGTAAGTACTTAATCCAAATTCTCCCAAGAACAACGGTAAATTGTGCGTTTGTTTCCAATCTAAAACACGCTCCCAACCTGTAAACAACCAGTTTTCAAAAAAAGAAGTGTCTCCGGTTGGAAAAGGGTTTCCCGAAGGGAAATAAGGATTATGCCAAGTAAGTCCTTGATGAGAAAAGTCTAATGGGTCGTAGATATGCCAAGTGTAGATGAGATTTGTATCTGACAAGGGCTGAAACTCTGAAAATATCATACCCGTTCCACCCCAATGAGGAGAAACTATAATGGAATGTTCTGTAGTGTATTGACGAATGGAATCAATAGCATCGTTATACATAATTCGAAGAGAGTCTTGCGGAAAACCTAGGGTAGGCTCATTAAACAACTCAAACATCACCCTATCGGGGTCTAAGTTCTGATATCTATTAGCTACAACTCCCCAAACATGTGAAAAGCGAGGCAGTTTTTGACGCCAATTTGCATTAGTTAAATCCCAACCGTGATGATTATCTATGAGCAATTTCATGCCTAACTCATCCGTCCATGTAATTATACTATCTACTAAAGTGAACAGTAAATGATCTGTATCAACCGTATATGGAGCTATGGTGTCTACTACTGCATGGAAGTAAATAGGAAGCCTTAAAGAGTTTATTCCCGCTTCTTGCATTAATTCTAAGTCCTGCTTAGTGTAGCCATTTGGTGTAGGCCAATTTCCATCCCAACCACGCTCTAACCAATTGGAAACATTCAGCCCTTTTCCAAGTGAGGCACACCGCTGTTCAGCTACAGTTTGACCCAAAACTTGGGCAGTCATGAATACAAGAATAAATAGCACTGCTGTTGGAAGCGTAATCTTAGATGTCATTTTTGAATGATTTGAACCTAAATGTACAATCAATATAGAAACCTAGCTAACGCTTAGAATTGTACTCCAACAAGACTTACATCATCAATTTGAACATTATCCCCAACCCAATCTATGAAGAACTGCTTTACATAAGCAAATTGATCTTGCATTTCCATTTTCGAAGACTCAACCAAGAGGTTGATGAAGTTTCTGCGTAGCAATTTTTTCCCTTTTGGCCCTCCAAACTGATCATAAATCCCATCGCTGAATAGGTATAACCTATCTCCCTCATTGTAAGAGTATTTCTGTAAACTGAAGTTCTTAAACCCTGCCTCAGCAAACCCACCAATGCTATGTTTATCTGGCGACAGAATAATGGTTTCATCTGCTCTAATTATCACACCATGTCCTTGAGCACTGGAATATTCTAGGGTCTTGCTGGCCTTATCAATATGAACCACCGATAGGTCCATTCCATCCATCATAACGTATGAAGTGTCTCTCTTTTTTAATAACCTAGATACAGACTGGTCCAATTCTTCCAAGATTTCTTTAGGGTTGAAACAGCGTTCTTTAACCACCACGTTACCTAGGTGTTCGTTTCCAGCCATTGCCATTAGAGCTCCTGGTACCCCGTGTCCAGTACAATCCACGAGACTCAGAACTACATGGTCTTCCACGTTATAAAGCCAGTAGAAATCGCCCGAAACAATGTCTTTGGGCCGAAACAAGACAAATGAATCGGCAAAGGCTTCATTGAATGCCGTATCTGTTGGCAAACTTGCTTGCTGAATTCTTTGTGCATAATGCAAACTGCTCATGAAGTCTTCGTGCGTCCTTTCTAAATCAGATTTGGCTTTACTAAGCTCGCTGGTTCTTTGATTTACCAAATCCTCTAAGTGAACCAGCGTATCTCGCAGCATGTTCTGGGTTTCCTTCATTGCTGTAATGTCTTCCTTTACAGCTAAGTAGTCTGTTATTTCACCCTCATCATTAAAAATTGGTCCTATAGAAGCCTTTTCCCAATACAGCGTACCATCTCGTTTTCGATTGTGAAATTCTCCGGTCCATATTTTACCCGCGGAAATGGTTTTCCATAACCCTTCGTATTCTTCCTTACTAGTGTGCCCAGATTTTAACAATCTTGGGTTTTTTCCAATCACTTTTTTAGCTGAAAATCCAGTGACTTCTTCAAATCTTGGATTTACATACTTGATATTTCCCTTCAAATCAGTTACCACCACAGAAGCAGGGCTCTGTTCCACAGCCATGCTTAGTTCTCTTAAGCGATTAGAGGCCAACTTACGGTCAGTGATATCGTGCATATTGGCACTAAAGAATGTCTTTTCATTAGATTGCCATTTACTCACGGCAAATTCAATTGGAAACTCGCTTCCATCCTTTTTCAAACCGACAAGTTCCATAGGAACACCTTTGTGCAAAAGATTGCCTGTATTAATTGCTTGATAAAAACCAGCATCATGTCGTTCTCTGAAACGTTGAGGTACAATCATTCTCAAATCCTGACCTATTGCTTCCTGTTTTGAGTAACCAAACGCTTCCTGAGCACCACTATTCCATTCTTGAATCACGCCTTTATCGTCAGCTACCACAATCATGCCTGCTGAGCTGGACTCAAACACCGCACGAAACTTATCCACCAGCTCCTTTGTCCTAATCATTGCCTCTCTGCGCTCGGTGATGTCCGTTTGCATACCAATGTAGTTCAGTAGTTCGCCATTAGAGTTTCGGACGCCAATTAAGACCAATTCATTCCAAAATATGGAGCCATTCTTCTTGTAATTGATAATCTCACATGAATAATCCTGCTCATTTTTAACCGCTTCTCTAATTTCTTTGACGGTAGCTAGGTTGCTTTCTGGACCTTGTAGAAAACGGCAATTTTCGCCTAGAATTTCTCGCTTAGAATAGCCAGTCATTCTTTCAAATGTTCCGTTGCAGTCGATAATTGGGTTGTCTTTAAGGTTAGGATCTGTGATTACAATCCCTTGAATAGCAACATCCATCGCTCTATTGCGAATCATAAGATCTTTCTCTGCCAATTTTCTAGCAGTGATGTCTCTAATAATCGCGGTATATGTATCTCGTTCAGAAGAATCTAAACTTACCGATACGGTCATTTCAACCGTGAGTCTTTTACCGTCTTTCCGCTCACGAATACTCTCATAGTTGACCACATAACCTTGTTTTTCAGCTTGATCAAGCATTCGGGTCCTATCCTCTTCAAATTCTTTCGGAACTAAAATTGAATAAGCTTCTCCCAGAATTTCGAAACTAGAATAGCCGAACATATCTTCTGCTGCTTTATTCCATGCAACCACAATTCCATCCTCATCAATACTGACTATGGCATCCTTAGTATTCTCAAAAATATCTTTGAATTTTTGCTCTGCGGCATTCTGTTTCTCGCGATTGTTCGCCATTTCTAACGACAGAGAAACGTGATTGGCAAGGTTCTTTACCGACAGCCTGAGGTGATTCATGTACCCAGGTATTTCTGGAGAATCGATAGCTAAAACACCTACAATCTGCCCTTCGATTGTTATTGGACTTACTGTGGTTGGAGGGTTAGAATGATTTGTAATCTTAGTAACCGCGTCAACTAATGCACCAGGAAAAAACTGTTTGATGAATTCGATTGATTGAAAAGATCGTGTTTGCCCCTCTTCTACTGTTGGAAAAAGTGCCGATAACTTTGCATATGGCACTAAAAGCTCTTCGGCTTTCTTGCCTAACAGTTTTTCAACCAAAACCGTTTGATTTTCGGGAAACGTATGACCAGCAACCATGAAGTGCTTTCTGTCTTCCGAAAGCATTAAGATCAATAGTCGTTGATTTACGAGTGGTTTAAACTCGTCAACCACCATTTTTAAAATTTCGGATTGACTTAATTTGCCGCGTATCCGCGTAGCAACATAGTCGGTATGCTGAATCAACTCCAGTAATCCATTCAACTTAAAATCCACCTCATTCTCCATCTCAGCTCCAATTCAGATAATCACTTTCTTCACATCCATTGCAAGACAATCTCTCTGGTTTCAATAGAGTTTTACCTTCAATATTTGCCTAATATAGTGGTTTAAACAACGTGTTTTGAACTGCTATTCAAACTTTTATCAAGAAAATGTTCGCCACCCGTTTCGCACCTAGAGTTAAGCAATAAAAAAGCCCAACATCTCTGCTGGGCTTTTAATCGTTTTTCATTCACTATGCTATTCCGTAAACGTAAACTCTCCTGGAATAACCCCTACAGTAAAGGTGTCTACCGGAGTACCTGCTGAAGTATATCGATACACTTTGCCGTTTGAGTTGAAATCACCTGCATCAGACACGTAAATCATGTCATCTGCAGGGTCTGCATTCACTTTGTAAGCCGCGGTACTTAAGAAAGCCGTGGTAGGAATGCTTGATGCCGTAATATCCATCTTAAATACGCCACCATCTGCCCAATAAAGCGAATTACTAGCTGCGTTTGTTTTAAGACTAGATGGGTAGTTTGAAAGCGTAAAATCCATCGTCAATTCAACCGTCATATCTGCTGGGTTTATTCGAGCCAATTTCGGTTCTTCCGTTCCCCAACCACCGTTGGTAAGTACCCATACTTTGCCGTTAGCATCCTTTGCAAGGTTTGCAGGACCAATTCCCACAGAAACACTATCCACCAATGCATTGGTAGTCGCATCAATCTTGTACACCATATTAGCTGCTGTACCAGCAGCAATAACGCCACTCGTTGTGCTTACCATCTCCTCCACTTGACCCGAAACCGCAATGGTTCCACTCACAGCCAGCGTTTGTGGATTGAAGATGCTAATGACGCCAGAAAACAAATCTGAAACGTATGCTGTTGCATTATCCACAACTACAATGTATCGTGGAGATGAAAGCCCCGTAATTGTTCCTGCAGAAGTCATATCAGCCAAGTTCACCACCTCAATCTTACCTGAGTTATTGACTACCACATAGCCCATTCCGCCATGCACAACCATGCTTTGAGCTACATCTCCCAACGGGATTCCATTAACAGCCGCAAACACACCATTTGCTACAGTTGTATTGTTCTTATTGATAAATGATACGCTTGCATTTCCGCTTTGGAAATTGCCTTCATGTGCTATGAACACGCCATTTTCAAACGAACTAATCTGGCAGTTTGGACCAGAAAATCCTTCGGGACATTCGCAGTCTCCGTCTACACAAACACCACCATTCAGGCAGTTTACATCGTCACAAGATTTCGGTTGATTACATGCGTTGAAAGTGAGCATTGCACCTGCAACAAAGAGAGATTGAATTACTTTTTTCATAAGAACTGATAGTTGAGATTAATTAAGAATGAACGGCCTGGCATTGGTCGCCAAGCAACAGATTGATATGCTTTATCGAATAGGTTATCTACCGTGAAAGTGAGCCCAATGGAATGTTTATTCATGGTATGCTCGTATCCGAGCGAAGCGAAGCCAATTTGATAGGCTGGTAAAGACGAATTATTGTCTGATGTGATGTATCTGAGTCCTGTAAACTCATGTCCATAAAGCAGGAATAGTTTGCCCAAATGAACCGAGAACTGCCCCTTTGCTTGATGCTGCGGAATGTAAATCAACTGCTTTCCAACAGAATTATCGGTGGCAGATGTTCCTTCGCTTACTTCAGAACGAACCCATGTGTACCCACCATTCAGTCTAAAATTGACCTTACCCACTTTTACCATGGTTGTAAGCTTTGCTTCTACTCCTTTTGAGGTAACTGCTCGTTTGTTTTGGGGAGTCCAAATACTACCGGCAGGTAACCAGATAATCCAATTGTCTATTTCAGATTGGAAGTAGGTAGATTCAAACTTAAGGTCGATGTGTTTTGAAGCCGCCTTGAAACCCAATCCAGCTTCCCAACTAAAGCCAGTTTCACTTTTCAAGTCTTGATTTCCACCTGGCTTCCAGTACAAATCATCCAAGGTTGGTGCTCGAAAATTTCTGGAAACGTTCCCCTTTATAAAGAACCATTTAGTAGGCTTCACTTCTACCCCAACCAATCCTTGCACGGGGCTAAACCCACCATCAATTACATCTTCTCTAACCAAAATTTGTGCAGCAACCCATTTTTTAGGCACATACTTTAAGGATGCGAAAGCAGCCTGCCATTGCCGCCAATGGCTATTGTTTCTGTACGCGCTATCCGACTTAGCATGTTCAGCAAAAACATCTCCACCCAATTCTAATTGCAGGTTAAAAGGCAGGTATAATTTATACCGAACCAAATTCTTAGATACCTGATATAAGTGATTGAAAGTGAACTCGTTATTATCGGAATATTCTTGCTTTCCATAGATGTAAGAAGCCGTAACACTTAGCGATGATTTATAGCCAAGTCTGGTCCATTTTAGTGCCGCCCAAATGTCTCTATCAAACAGTTCTTCTTTGGTGTTTGCCGTAACCATAGTTGGTGGTAACTCTCTGTCTACCTGAGAGTAATTGACCCGCGCCTCTACCGTGTTTTTTGCATTAATCTGTGCGCCAATCGACTTTGAAACACCAATCCGTTTCACCTGTGCATGTTCCATTACACGGTTTTTATCCACCAGTGTGGCTAGATGGATATAGGGGAAGTTGTTCTTAGCTGTATGATAGCCAATGGTAGTTGTACCAAATATCATTTTGAACTTATCGCGCAGCTGTAAAGCCACGCCATAGGTACCAAACGACCCAGCATACACATTCAACCTGACGTCCAGTCCATCCTTGGTTCTGGCCTTAGTCGGCTCCAATTCGATGGTGCCGCCAATACCGCCCGAATTATTGGTCAAACCCGCAGAGCCGTACAGCACGCGTACGCTAGACACTCCATTGAGCGCAACGGTAGACAGGTCTGTTTGTCCAAGCATGGGGTCGTTAATGGGAATGCCATTCCAAACCACCTGTGTGTGCTGAGAGCCACTGCCCCTCACCGAATAATTGGCAATACCACCTGGGCTATAAGATCGAGTAGAAATAAAGCTCTCAGTTTGTAAAACCTTGGTAAGACCCTGTGTTTGAAGCAGATTGAATAGAAGCGAATCCGTCTCAGAAACAGAAGAACCAATGGCTTCAGAAATACGCTGTGCTTCTACCCTTACCTCAGGGTAAACGATAGAATCCTTCACCTGCGCAATGCAGCTAAATTGGGTAACCAATAAGACAAGGCAAACGCCTATATTTTTCATTCTTTCATCCTACTTCCGACCTTTCTCCCGAAGGCGATGGAAACGTGATGCTCAAGGCAGGTCTTCTGACTTACTCGCTCCTGTTGGCCTTCCCTTCTAATGAAAGTGACCGAGAATAACAGGTCTTAATCGAGCTTACAGCTACGGGAATAGTTTCGGA
>CALCGD010000213.1 GCA_937900875.1 uncultured Flavobacteriales bacterium | reverse complement strand
CTACATCGCAGATCAGAAAACGAGCTACATTTTCTCTATGAACAAATTGGGTTGGGCTAATATAGACCGCTTGATAGAAGACCCAAGAACCCAGGATGTTCAATTGCTTTCTGAAGTTACAAATCATGGAGATTTCGACTACGTATACATAACCATGCTTACCGAAAGAATGTACCTCCCTGGCTATCAGAAAAAGGATAATTCGTTCTCATTTACGCATGGCGATTATGAGTCCGCCCAATTACCAGTGGGTGCCAAAGCAATGGTGATGGCCACTGCATACAAGGGAGACCTTGTGTTCTTCGCCTATAAAACCATTACAATTCAATCGGAACAGGCAATATCACTTCAGTTGGCAGAATCAGATTTAGACCAAATAGAATCTGCTGTAGCATCCGAAATATGAGTGAACAGCTAAAGTCCTTTTGCACTCGTGTTAAACTCAAAACAGGCTCCATTGCTCGTGTTCGTGAGTGGGCTGCTGAGCTAAACAGCAGAAGAACTGAAGCGTTTGAAACACTTAGAGACGAAGGTGTATACATTGAATCTGCATTCTTAGAACAGAACATTGAGGGGGATTTTATTGTTTACTACATGCGAATGGAAAGCATGGAAAAGGCGAAAGCAGCCGTCAATAAATCCCCTCACCCGATTGATGCTTATCACAAACAGTTCAAAATTGATTGTTGGGAATCTACCAGTCAGCTAGAATTGCTTATTGATTTTGACAGAACGAGCGAAATATGAGTGCTTCGGAAAAGGAAATTCTTAATGGAGTTATAATCGGTTTTCGAAATTTAGTGAACGACCGTTATCAATTTGAAAGAATAGCTGCCAAATACGACATCCCCGATTCGTTTGACGAGGAACGAATGATACGATACCGGACGTTTTTCTTGGAACAGATGTATCCTGAGCCAGAGGAGAGAGAGTTGTTGAACGAGGCATTCCAAAGTTTAGATAACTACCTCACACAGCCCGATAAGCTCCTTCGCATTCTGTTTGATTCTGTTTCCATTGTTCTTAAACACGGAAGAAGCATTCCAAGACTGATGGGAGCTGGAATTAAGGGATTCAAGTCCTTTCGGACAGCAACCAGCTTTGAAGAGAAACTAGTTCGTAAAGCCAAGAAAAGCGGCAAGCTTCCGCCCTACTCGAATGACGACATCAACTCTTTCATTAAAGCCTTGCTTAGAAGAGATATTGACGCCTTTGTGGAAAACATTCGTGAATTATTAGAGATTCTGTACGACCGTGCACTTGTGAGCGAAATCATTACTATCACTAAGGAATTGATTGCTCGAATGAAGAAGTCGAGAAGGCGTTATTCCGATGCTGAAATTGAAGGATTAGAAGTTGGTCTTACCATGCTTATTGAGGGAAACAAGCTTTTTGACGAGCTACCGGCAGACGATCAACTGCGCATTTTCGATATCATCATACACATTGAGGTAGATGTATTGGAAGATTTGTTTGCTCAGCCATGAGCTCAAATAACCTCAAGATTAGGATAGCTAGCGCAGAAGATGTTCCTGCGATTCTGGAAATCGTTAACCACGAAATCCTTCACTCCACCGTTCTTTATGAGTACGAGCCGCGTAGTCTTAAAACACAGCTAGCTTGGTTTAAAGAGAAGCAAGAAGCAAATTGGCCAATTATAGTTGCTGAGATTAACTCAAGGGTGGTTGGGTTTGGAACCTATGGCTCATTTAGAGCACGACCAGCCTATCAAAACAGCATAGAGCATTCGGTATATGTACACAAAGACCACCGAGGAAAAGCAATTGGAAACGCGTTACTTATTGCGTTGATTCAACGTGCGAAATCAAACGGTTTTCACACCATGATAGCGGGAATAGACTCCTCAAACATGGGCAGTGTAGAATTCCATCGTAAGTTCGGATTCGAGGTAGTTGGCACCTTCAAGGAGGTCGGATTTAAGTTCGACAAGTGGCTTGATGTGGTATTTATGCAGCTGCTGCTTAGGTAGAAAGTAGCTGATTATGTACTACTGCCTTATTTCGGAGGCTTTAAGTAGTAAGGCATCAAGCCTAGCCTGCTCGTCTTCAGTAAGCCCAGCATTCAATAGATTGGTTCCTTCGTGTGGATCTTCCGTCAGGTCGTAAAATCTTCTTGGAGCCACTTCAAACTCAATCAGTTTGTATCGCTCGTCTCGAATAGTAAAACCAGTTTTGTTGGCATTGTTTGCATCTAAAACTTCCGCATAATTATACGTTCTAGACCCAGTTCCAGATTGCGATAACAACGGTTTAAAACTGTAGCTGTTCTCATAATCTGGTAGTGTTGCTCCTGCCAATTCAGTAATAGTGGAGAAAAGGTCGCTTGAATTAATCAGGTTCTCGTCACGTTCATTCTTACGAGACACCCCACATCCTGATACAATCATTGGCACATGTACCCCGCCTTGGTAAAGCGTGCCTTTGGCTCTGTTAGAATCATATGGAGTTTGAATAACTTGACCAGGAGAACCATTATCGCCAATAAAAATAATGATGGTATTTGCTAACTCCTCTTCACTCATACTATCCATCAATCGGCCTAATTCGTAGTCAATGCTTTCCGTCATAGCCATGTAATATGGCAACGGATCGGCATCAATACTTCCTGGATCCGAAGGAAGATTTCCTTGCGAATGCATGTTTGCGGGTGGTAAATGAAAAGGCGTGTGTGGGGCATTGTATGCCAACCAACAGAACCATGGTTTGCTCTGTGCTCCTATCCAGTCAATAGCCAAATCGGTGAACTTAGTAGTGGAATAACCATTGTATTGAGCCGTTTGACCGTTTTCGGTAAATGCCCAGCTATTGTAATCCGTTACGGCACCTGTTAATAGTCCTGCGTAGTAGCCAACTCCCATCTCTGTAGGACGATTGGGCTCTCCATTAGAGAGATGCCATTTTCCTATGATGGCATGTGCGTACGAGCTTCCCGTTCGTTGGTCTAGCATCGATTGTAGCGTAAGCGTGGAACTCGGAATGGTAGAAGCACTCTCCGCATTTAATACACCTGTGTGATAGCCGTATTTTCCACTAAGAATGGTTGCCCGCGTGGGAGAGCAAATCGGATCGGCCCAAACCTGATCAAACGTCAAACCATCTAAAGCGAGTTGCTGCAAATGCGGCATATTCGGTTTGACCGATCCTTCTGAATATCCCGGAGTAGCATCCAATCCAAGATCATCGGCTATGACAAGGAGAATGTTCGGTTGTGTGGTAACTGTTGGACAATCATCCTTCTTACAAGCAGCCAGTAAGATTAAAAGGGAAAGAATGGGATAACGTAAACTTCGCATTAGGGTGGTTTGGTAGGATAAGTTACTGCTTTATCCAATCATCCCAATAAAGTCCTCTTCCGAGATAATTGGAACACCAAGGTCTTCGGCCTTTTGCAGCTTCGATGGACCCATTTTATCGCCTGCCAAAACGTAGTCCGTTTTCTTAGAAATGGACCCCACATTCTTGCCTCCGTGCTGCTCTACGGCTGCTTTAATTTCATCGCGAGAAAACTGAGAGAACACACCAGAAACCACAAACGCTTTTCCTTCTAAAGTATTTGATGTCAGCTCGTTACTCTCTTCTACTTCGAGTTGAAGTCCATGTTGATTCAAGCGCTCAACAATAGCGCGATTACGCTCGTCTGCAAAGAAGCTAAGTAGGCTTTCGGCAATACGTCCACCAATCTCATCTACTGCAATAAGCTCCTCTTCTGAGGCAGCCATCAACGCATCCATGGTCTTAAAATGCTTAGCTAGTTTCTTGGCAACAGTCTCGCCTACAAAGCGAATTCCAATTCCGAACAACACCCGTGGGAACGACACTTGCTTAGAAGCTTCTAAACCAGCCAAGATGTTCTTTGTGCTCAAATCGGCCATGCGGTCGAGGGCGATGATTTGCTCATAGGTCAGTTCGTACAAATCGGCCACGTTATTTACCAAGCCAGCATCATAAAACTGCTGTACGGTTTCTGCTCCTAACCCATCAATATTCAGAGCTTTGCGCGAGATGAAATGCTCCATCTTTCCTTTAACCTGAGGCGGGCACCCCAACTCATTCGGACAGAAGTGTTTTGCTTCGTCTTCATTGCGCACCAACGCGGTTTCGCATTCAGGACAGGTATCAATGTACTCCACTCGAGCTGCATTTGCAGCACGCTGCTTCAAGTCAACACCAACAATTTTGGGGATAATCTCTCCTCCTTTCTCCACCTGCACCATATCGCCCAAATGCAAGTCTAGCTTGGCAATTTGGTCTGCATTATGAAGTGAAGCGCGCTTGACGGTTGTTCCTGCTAAAAGCACTGGTTCTAAGTTGGCGACAGGCGTAATGGCGCCCGTTCTTCCTACTTGGTAAGTCACTTCATTGAGTCGTGTTACTGCTTGTTCTGAAGCAAACTTATACGCAATTGCCCACCTTGGCGACTTGGCCGTAAAGCCCA
>CALCGD010000212.1 GCA_937900875.1 uncultured Flavobacteriales bacterium | reverse complement strand
GGTGCAACGGTTGATTTTGCTTTGGATATAGTTAGTGGTTCAATGGGCATTAATATCTGGGTAGATTGGAATAATGACCTTCAGTTTAGTGCTGGAGAATTAGTGTACGATAGCCCTGGTTATGTCTTTAACATTACTGGTACGATTACAGTTCCTTTAACAGCTGCTGTTGGAGATTACAGAATGAGAATTGCGGCTAATTACTTCAATTCAAATCCTGTTTCTTGTGCGAATATTTCAAGAGGGGAGTATGAGGATTACACTTTCACAGTGGATCCAACACCTCCTTGTCCACAATTGCCAACGGCTCTTTCTGCTAGTAATATCACATCTACAACTGCCACGGTGAGCTGGACACCAGCAGCTCCAGTACCTGGTGCTGGATATGCTTACCATTTCAATACTACTGGCACAACTCCAGGAGTAACACCTTCTCCTTTAGTTGGTGTTCCAACTGGGAACTCTACTGGCTTAACCGGTCTTTCTGAAGGAACTACCTACTATGTTTGGGTTCGTTCTGACTGTGGTGGTGGAGACGTCTCTACATGGGCTGGACCACTTGAGTTTACTACTGCATACGAAAACCCTTTCTGTAACACGGGAGGTGTTGCAATTCCGGATGCTGGTTGTGGCTCGGGTACATACTTGAACACTGGTTTGAGTGTGTCGGGTGCACCTGGTACCATCATAGGTGGTGACGTTCTTCTTGATGAGGTAAGAATCAATATTGAGCACACATGGGATTCTGACCTTCGTGTAGATTTGATTTCTCCAAACGGAACCATCGTTAATCTTGTAAATGGAGAAGGTGGGTCAGGAGATAACTTTGGAACTGCAAGTACTTGTGGGTCTGGTTACACTGCTTTTAGAATGGATGCTTCGAATACAATTGAGGCAGGGGTACCGCCATTTATTGGTAATTACACACCAGAAGGTGACTTTGGTGACTTTACTGGAGATAACGCCAATGGCGGTTGGAACTTGAGAATATGCGATGGCGCTGGTGGAGATGTTGGTGAGTTGTTTTATGCGGAGCTTGTATTTGTTGCCGCACCATATTGCCTACCTCCTTCAGGTTTAACTGTTGGTACAATTACATCGACATCAACATTCGTTTCTTGGACAGTGCCGTTCAATACTCCATCTTACTATGAGTATTTCTTGGCTACCTCTACTGGAGCTCCACTAGCTGGAACACCTCCAACGGGTATTTCAATTGGTAATTCAATTAACCTAACTGGATTAACTCCAGGAACTGATTACTACATGTGGGTTCGTTCTTACTGTGAAGGTTACGGGTCGACTGATTGGGTTGGTTCTGTAGATTGGACTACCGCAGTGGCAAATGACCTTTGTGCAAATGCGATTCCGGTTAGTTGTGGACAAACAGTCAGTGGTAGTACTGTTGGTGCAACCAGTGAAGTTGTACCTGGCTCAACCTTTTCGACAGGAAATGGAGTTTGGTATTCATTTACCGGAACAGGCACCGATGTTACATTCTCATTGTGTAATTCCAACACAAACTTTGACACCGAGATTAACATTCTAGCAGGAACGTGTGGTTCTTGGACCAATGTTGGTACGAATGACGATTTCTGTGGAGCGCAATCACAGAGAACTGTGAGCACTGTTTCGGGTACGAATTACCTTATTCTAGTGTCTTATTGGACTTCTAGTGCAAATCCTGGAGGCACATTTGACTTGGAAATTAACTGTAATGGTGTTTGGACAGGTGATGTTGATACTGACTGGGCTACTGGTGGAAACTGGAGTAATGGAGTACAGCCTACAGGCGCACAGAATGCATACATACCTACAAACCCTACAGGTGGTAACTTCCCAATTATTGGAAGTGCTGGTCTTGCTGATGATTTAGGAGTTGCATCTCTTGCAACGGTTAACGTGTTAGCAGGTAATTCATTAACTGTAAACGGTGTTCTCACCAACAATGGAACAATCAATGTTGCATCTGGTGGAAGTCTAGTGCAAGCACCTGGTAGTACGGTTGCAGGTAGTGGTACTTATAATGTAACTAGAGTGGGTAGTGCGGTATACGACTTCTGGAGTTCACCGATTACAAATGCAAACTCTGGTATACTTGGTTCGCCTTACATTTATAGCCCAGCATTGGGTACTGTTGATCCTGCGGATGATGAGCATGATCCAGGATGGATTTCAGGAGGAGCAACTATGATTGTAGCTAAAGGTTATGCTGCCCACGGAGCAGGTACTAGAACATTCTCTGGAACTGTGAACAACGGAAACATTACAATTGCGATGCAGTCATTCGGAGCGCCAAACGTTAATGATAACTTGATTGGTAACCCTTATCCAAGTGGACTTAACGCTAACCAATTCTTAACAGATAACTCGTTGATTAACACGCTTTATTTCTGGGATGATCCGGGTGTAACGCCTTACGCTAGCGCTGACTATGCATCGTACACTTCATTTGGAGGTTCAGCTGGTGGAGGTGGTAACACACCTACTGGAACGATTGGATCAGTTCAAGGATTCATGGTTAAAGCTTCAGGAAACGGTAATGCTGTGTTCAATAACGCACAGCGTACAGCAGCTAACACATCTATTCTATTCAGGTTGGCTGAGACGAAGAGACTATGGTTGTCTGTAAGCAACACACAGAATTACTACAACCAAACGTTGGTAGGATTCATTGATGATGGAACGGATGGAGTTGATCCAGCTTACGATGCACCTAAGTTGAACTCTTTATCAGACTTAAGCCTATACAGTTTCATTGGAAGTGAGCCGTATGCTATTAATGCTTATGGTCCACTAACAGAGGATCGTATAGTAGCACTTGGAATGAATTCAGGATTTGAGTCGGTTGTAACGTTTACACTTGACGACCTTGATAATATGGAGAGTGATTTCATCATTCTTGAGGACAGATACCTTGGAGTTTTCCAAGACCTTCAAGAAGGTGATTACAGCTGCCAAGTAAGCATTCAGCATTACACTGATAGATTCTACTTACACTTCTCTGAAGCCTCTATTACAGGCTTGATGGAAGCGGGTAAAGAAGGTGGAATGCACGCTTACATGGATGATGAAACTCTTACTATCAGAACTTCTGAAGACATGATTGCAAACGTTGAAATAATAGACGTGAGTGGACGTGTTGTGATGACCAGAAATAAATTGAGCCTGAATTCTACAGGAATTCAATTAAATTTGAGCAGGTTTAGCGATGGAGTTTATTTAGTGAAAGTGATAAGCGAAAACGGTATTCTATCACAGAAAATTCTGAAGTAATTCAAAACACGAAAACGATTAATTATGAAAAATATATTTCCAGTTCTATTAGTGTTCGCTTTAGTAATGGTAGCCTCAGTTGCCTTTGCTCAAGCTCCACCACCATCATCAAACCCTCCAGGGGCACCTTTGGATGGAATGGTAACAGCCCTTTTGGCTGCTAGTGTTGGGTACGGTTTTTACCGTTCGAAGAACGCTAAGTAAGCAAGAAGTCGATTTTATTAAAAGGCCGCAGGATTTATTTCCTGCGGCCTTTTTATGTCATATAGAATTGAGAATTGACTCGTCTACCAGATTTGGTAGGGTCACTTTTAGCCTAGGTTCAGAAGCCATGGCTCGTTTAATTGCAAAGATTGCCCCTTCGTTTCTTGCCCAGCTTCGTCTAGAAATACCATTGTTTACATCCCAATGAAGCATAGACTTCAATCGCCTATCTGAATCTTCAGAGCCGTCCAGTAGCATTCCGAATCCGCCATTTATTACCTCTCCCCAACCGACACCTCCACCGTTATGAAGACTTATCCAAGTAGCGCCTCTAAAGGCATCGCCCACAAAGTTTTGAACGGCCATGTCAGCAGTAAAAGACGACCCATCATAAATGTTTGATGTTTCGCGGTAGGGAGAATCAGTTCCAGATACATCGTGATGATCTCTACCGAGGACGATTGGTCCGATATCTCCCGCCTTAATAGCGTTATTGAAGGCCTCTGCAATTTTAATTCGTCCTTCGGCATCAGCATATAGTATACGAGCTTCAGAACCGACAACAAGTTTGTTTTGCTGTGCTTGCTGAACCCACAGTAAATTGTCTTGCAGTTGTCCTCTAATTTCAGAAGGTGCGCTCAAAAGCATTTCCTCGATAACCTGGGCAGCAATGGTATCTGTTTTTGCTAAATCTTCTTTTTTACCAGAAGAGCAAACCCACCGAAACGGTCCAAACCCATAATCGAAGCACATAGGGCCCATAATATCTTGGACGTAACTTGAGTAAATAAAGGAACCATCAGGATTGCAAATATCCGCTTTGGCTCGACTGGCTTCAAGTAAAAACGCATTCCCGTAGTCGAAAAAATACATTCCATCAGATGTTAACCGATTGATGGCCGTCACATGACGCCTCAACGTTTCTTCAACCCGTAGTTTAAACGAATCAGGATTGCTGGCAAGCAGCTCATTACT
>CALCGD010000211.1 GCA_937900875.1 uncultured Flavobacteriales bacterium | reverse complement strand
TGACCGCTAGAGCCATGGTCTTGATTTCCGCCCATATCTGCTGTCCAATTGTTAGCCCTTTGTTGCTGAAACTTCACCCAATTTTGAATGAATCCAGGCGGCATATCATAGCCTTTGTTTTTTGCTTCAAGCATAAAATGCCCAGCGTAATTCGTGCCCCACTCACTTGCGTATTCTGTCTGTCCGGGCCAGTAAGAAAGCCCACCAGAATATATTTGAAACGCTTTTAAACGGTTGATTCCTACTTTAATATTCCCCTCAATTTCCGATTGTTCCACAGGCGTCAAGGTCATCAGGTTTGAGAGAAAAAGTTGCGGAAATACTGATGACGTAGTTTGCTCTATACAACCGTGTGGGTAGCGCATTAAGTATTGCAAACGCTCCTCCAAATTGAGCGATGGAATGTTGGAAATTTCTACCACGCCATGGTTTGTGCCTTCCATTCCGTGAGGTACATAATCCGAAGTCCATTTTTCGCCAGGTTCTATCATGGCATCCGTAACATGAGTTATCCGCGGGTTTGGAGTTCTCACGTCTAATTCTACATCGTACTCTGCCGTATGAGAGCCGCTTTTAGCCACAATTTTTATTGTTCCAATGCCAAGCACCTCTGCCACACTGAGATTGAAGTTGACAACCTCATCTCCAATTCTGCTGAATTTTATCGTCTTTGTTTGTTCGCCAATTGGCGTAAAAAGACCGTTGGTTTTAATGGAAACAGACACCGATTTGATGTTTTCATCCATCGCAAAAACCGTCACTGGGATATTCACTTTCTCGGTTGGTCCAACCACACGCGGAACAGTGGCCAAAACCATAAGTGGCTTTTTTACTGGTGTGGTTTTTTCGGCCGAGCCATAGGCAATACCCTGCCCCGCAACAACCATCGTTCTAACCGAACCGACATAGTTTGGCATTGTAATTTTGTGCACGTTTTCTTTACCTGCTGCCACTTCAAATGGACCGATAAACCGAACCACAGGCTTAAATCGATTCGCCTTGGCTCCGCCATTTTTCTTGGCGTATTCATCGCCACCTAGCGCCAGCATTCCCGCCATTTCTCCAGAAAATGCACCGATAACGTACTTGTACATGTCCCAAGTTTTTACGCTGAGCGCTTCCTTCGCGTAAAAGTGTGACCATGGATCTGGTGTTTTGAATCGCGTTAAATCCAATAAACCTTCGTCTACCACGGCCAATGTGTACGTCATCTTCTTCCCATTTTCTTCCTTCACTCGAACTTCGAAAGTTGATTCTGGGGTCAGTTCCTTTGGCATAGTGATCACAGGGTTTAAATGCGAAGCTGGATTTTCAATTGTCACTGGTTGAATGCCATAAAGGCGAATCGGTAAATCGTTTTTCACATTATTGTGAGGCTGTACAAGTGACAAATGCACAAAGATGTTTGGTGCCATTTCTTTAGTTGCTTCCAACTCAAAACTGGTTTGTCCGTCTTTTAAATCGACCCAAAATGCGTCTAGGATTTTACTGCCCGTTTCAATACTTGCAAGTACACGTCCCTGCTTAGCAGATGGAATGGTAACCTTTACCTTTTCGCCAACCGAGTAGGTTTTCTTTTCGGTACTGAAAGAAAGGAGTTCGGCAGCACCCGGATTAGACCCATCATTATCGTTCCACCAACCTTTGTAGGTAACATAGAATGCCTGTCCGCAGCTATGTCCTGTGGCTGGATCGGTTACCCGAATGTACTTTCTTCCGTAGTGTCGTTCTCCAAAATTGAGTTCATAAATGGCCTTTCCATTCTTGGTGTCTATTGTGGCTGATTTTATCAAATGCTTACTGGAATTGCTTACGTAGGTACCTAGGTCGTTGTCAGAATTTCGTTCCCACCACCATCTCCAATAAACATCGTAGATTTCAATTTTCAGTCCTTTTCTGTCAACAGGATTTCCGTTTTCATCTACCGTTACAATTGGGATTTGGTTGGGTTCGTTTGAATAAATTGCACCGCTCCATGCATCTCCACTTGGCATTTTTACACCGACATATCCGCGGTACGGAGAAAAAGGCATGCTGAACCGATCTACAGAGAAATCGCCTCCTTCTTCAAATGCTCGAATTTTAAAGCTGGCACGCAGCATTCCCGGTGCACTTCCTTGCACTTGAATGATTGGTTTTACTATCGTTTTTCCATCAGCATCTAGCTTGCCTTCGAATACCATTTTCTCCTCCGGATTGAAGCTTTTGGCATCGTCATCAAACTTGTAATCCTTGTAATTTTCGAAGGATGTTGAAGCCTGAGTGAGGTTCATTTCTACATCGGCCTTCAAATTATCTGCTACAGCCCCGTGTAACCATTTCACCTCCATTTCGGCTTTGGTTTCAGTGGTGTTTGTAAGAAGTTCGGTGCCAAAATCAATCTTAATTTTTAGTCTATTCGGCTTGATAGTTTCAATTTTGATTGTCTTGGTGAATGTGGATCCTCCAACCTTCACTTTTGCTAACCAGTTGCCAGTTGGAGCATCTTTTCCGGTAACAGTTCTCAAATCGTAGAACCCATTTACTGAAGTGGTTTTAACGATTCTTTCAAACAGTTGCTGTTGTGGCGTGTACAACTCAAAAACAACGGGGTGATTTGCGGGAAGCACCTTATTCTCATCCTGTAGAATGAAGGACACAAAAAGGGAATCTCCGGGTCGCCAAACTCCTCGCTCTCCGTAAATAAAACCTTTAACTCCCTTCTTGTTGTGCTGTCCTCCAATGTCGAACATGCTTAATGAAAGTGCCGAACCATCATCGAGTTTTAAATACCCGCGTTGGTCTCCTTTTTTGGCGATAAGTAAGTATGGTTTTCGCTTTAAATCAATGTTTGCGAAGCCTTCTGAATTAGTGGTTGCACTGCCCAATAATTGCTGTTGAAAGTTGTAAATGTCAACTTCAATATTTGGAAGAGGGTCTGTGGTTTTTAGGTCTGTAATTGCCACAAGCATATCGGTTCCCCTTCCACTTTTGGCAATAATTCCGAGGTCTGAGGCAAGTAGATTTCTACCCTTAAAACGTTCTCCTTGCATGTAATAAGTGGCCTTGCAGGGGTCGTCTCGCTCTTCATAATTGTAGCGGTTGTAGTTGTACGAATCGTCTTCGTCATAATAACTGTAATAGGACGGATTGTCGTAAGAAGCTTCCTCATCTCTTTGGTTCCACTCTTCATCATCATCCACAGTTTCATCGTCAGAACAGGGATAAAGGGATTGACTTTTTTTGAAGCTTAGATACACTCGATATATAGCTCCAGGCTCCGTTTTTATCAGTCGAGACAAGTCAATTGAGAAGTTGTTCCAGCTACCGTAATCAATTGGTTTATCGGCAGTAAGCTCTACCACGCCACTGTAAACTGGACGTCCAACTCGCTTTAATTCTCTAGTGCCATCATAGCCGTTTGTCTGAAAAAATTGAGCAACATTATTTTCAAAAATTCGAATTACTCTAACGTTCACAGACTTAAGGCTTACTGCCTTAAATGGGAATGTGAGACCGTTGGTGCTTGGCAGAATTACGCCCTTTCCAATTAGTTCAATTGCAGGTTTTATACTTGAGAAAATAACGTCCGTTTTAAACTCACTCATTAGTTGATATCCCAATGAATTTCTGATTGCATCGGTTACAACCACACCAATTTTTCCTATCAATCGAATGGTCGGATATATTCTCACAACGCTTCCGTCTCTTACTATTCTAATATCAGATTGTGGTTGAATGTAAATGAGACCATTCAGGTCTGTTTCCGCACCGATTGGGTCCGAAAAAAAGAGGGTAATTACCTGTTCTGGATATGAGGTTGTTTGCGCTTCAAGAACCGTGAATTCGCCCAATGGTGGCACTTCAAAAACCCGCTCGTGGTCTCCTTCAAAACCTAAGGTTTTTCCATTCCATTCAAGAATAACTTGCCCGCGGTCTTCAGTTCTTCGCACACTATCAATTGTAAATCGGTGCATTTTTCCGCCTCCTTCGTGCTCCCAAATAAGAGAAAGCTCTTTTCCGTTTTGGAAAGCGGTTATAGAAGATTCAACGTCTTCAACGCTTGCTGCATCGTATGTAACAGCTGTGCCCCGCATCATTTGCCACTTCAGGTCTGTGTCGTAAGCTTCCATACCATTGAAACCTATTTCCATCGCTTGTTTCATCACTTGAATGTGAAAAACAAGTGTCTTTAACTTGTTGGGTACGTCAACTAATTTGCTGAGGTAAAATTCAACTTCGTAGAGCTTTCCAGACTTGAGTTTTTCTTTAGGCCTAAACTCAATTGTGCGGTTGTCAATCCAGAAAGCTTCTCCTGCTACATTAGGGCTAAAATCGAATAGTTCCATTTCAACTTTGCTGTTCAGTTTGGCGTTTGGATGCGCCTCTGCTAATCTTATTTGAATACTTGAGCCATTGCTAACAACACCATCGGTAAAGGCAGAAACATACCCAGCAAAGGCGGGATCAATTGGTTTTATTTCCTTTTCAGAACAACTTGAAAAGAACATTATCAGACTTAAGAAAAGGGAGAATTGGACGATGAATGGGGTTGGTGTTTTCATGATCTGATGTTTAATTGAGTTTGAAATATACTACATGTTTTGCCGTTTTTAACAATGGGCACACATTTATTACGGAAGGTTTAAAACAGAAATTGCGCAGTCATCTATTGCTTCCACAATTCTTAACATTTATTGGTTTTTTGGGAGGCAACTGTCTGAAAAATTGTACACGAAAGCCACCGAGCTTTATGCCGGTTCTAAAAGGATTAATACGAATGGCTAGATGCAAAAAATGGCAACCTAACAGGAATGCCCTTTTCAAATGTTGTCAAACGAGGAATGTTTGATTTCTTCGACTAGAGTTTTGCGGCTTGCACATGCATCCAATCGTAATTTCTAGTTCTACCTAGGCTAACCCAACCCTCTTCTTCCCAAAACTCCCACCATTTATTATAGTCTGGTTGGGCAAAAGTAGCCCGGTCGCTACCCCATTTAAGTTGATTGTTCTGTGGGTCGTAGTCTAACGCAATACCCCAACTGTGCATAGAGTTTCTTGTTCCGCCTCTCATTTTTCGCACATTCAAACAGCCGCCCCAAACATCTAAACGTAGTCGATGAATTTCAATATGCCTACTCTGGTCCGGTTTTCGGCTAACCGGTTTATTTGCGCTCGATAAAGTATAGTTGGAACTAGCCGAGTTATTGCACTCGAAGAGATTTCCAAGACTCCTAGGTTTCAAATAGGAACCCCAAGGCATGACACACCTTGTTGAAATGCAATAGCCGAAAACAGGCAATAATAATCGAGTAAAATATGAGCTTGTTAAGACTTAATTACTCGTCTAATAATGACAGCATTCGAAGTGTTTATTCGAATAAGATACACGCCATTAGCAAGGCTTTCAGTTGATATCTCTGACCTTGAACCGGTTGGGTTGGTTTCCAATATTAACCGACCATGAACGTCCA
>CALCGD010000210.1 GCA_937900875.1 uncultured Flavobacteriales bacterium | reverse complement strand
ATTGCAAGAGCCCTTGTAACAAATCCGAAAGTAATATTAGCAGATGAACCTACTGGAGCCTTAGACAGCGCCACTTCTACAGAGGTTATGCAAATGCTAAAGGAGGTGAATGACTCGGGCATGACGGTGGTAATTGTAACCCATGAAAATGACATTGCCGCAAAAACCAATCGTGTTATTCTGATGAAGGATGGCCTGATTGAAAGCGATAATTATCAGCAAGCCTTAACTCATGTTTGATCTTGATAAATGGCAAGAGATTTTTGAAACCATCAGCAAAAACAAATTGCGAACGGTTTTAACTGGCTTCAGCGTTTTCTGGGGAATCTTTATGCTCATCATTTTACTCGGCTCTGGCAACGGACTTAGAAATGGATTCAAAGCGGATTTTGAAGCTGATGCTATAAATAGTATTTGGATCTATACAGGCAGAACCACCATTCCTTATAAAGGCATGAAACCTGGTCGGTTCATAGGATTTACAGATGCCGATAATGACATAATTGACGATGGTAGAGTTGCCGGATTAGAGAACGTAGCATCGCGTCTATGGCTCCCAGATCAAACAATGGTGTATGGCAATAAAAAAGGAACCTACCAGCCCATAGCAACAGAACCAGGTCAGTTTTATGCCGAAAACTGTACAATGATTACCGGCCGGTTTTTAAATGAAACAGATCTCACACAACGCAGAAAAGTAATTGTACTTGGCGAGCCAATTCAAAAACAACTATTTCCCGATGGGGACCACCTAAGTAAGTTTATCAAAGTTGGGGGTATCGCATTTAAAGTTATCGGAACGTTTAAAGATGGCGGTGGAGACGGAGACAACAGGCGCGGTTATATCCCAATGACGGTAGGCCAAACTGTGTTTGGCAAAGGTAGAAGCGTTCACGCTATTAGCTCAACTATTGGGAATTCGACCTCTGAGGAAAGCTTAGTGATTGAGCAAGGAATCAGAAATCGATTAGCTGCGCTTCATAAATTTTCACCAGAAGACAAAAGAGCAGTTTGGATCCATAACACAACTGATCAATTCATGCAAATTATGAACGTGCTAAATGCCATCAGTCTTTTTGTATGGATTATTGGAATAGGAACCATCGTAGCCGGAATTGTCGGGGTAGGTAACATTATGATGATCGTAGTGAAAGAACGAACGCGAGAAATCGGTATTAGGAAAGCACTTGGAGCCACACCTCTTTCCGTTGTTTCGCTAATTATTCTTGAATCTATTTTTATTACCAGTGTGGCTGGCTATTTAGGATTGATAGTTGGGGTTTTTACACTGGAAGGAGTCAGTAGCCTCATTGAAGATCCAGGAATTTTTCAGAACCCGGAGGTTGATTTAGGTACAGCAATAACAGCCACTGTTGTTCTTGTTATTGCAGGAACACTTGCTGGTCTTTTTCCAGCAATCAAAGCCGCATCTATTAGTCCAATTGAAGCGCTTAGAGAGGAATGAGCATTTTCGATTTAGACAGATGGCAAGAGGTATTTGACACTTTAGGTGCTAATTTGCTGCGAACCGTGCTAACAGCGTTTGGTGTGCTTTGGGGAATCTTTATGCTTATCATAATGTTAGGCGCTGGTTCTGGTCTTCAGAATGGAGTAAGTGCAGAATTTGCAGGATTCGCCACAAACTCACTTTATATCTGGACACAAAGAACCACTATGCCCTATAAGGGTCTTCCGGCTGGCAGATGGTTTATGATGAGCAATGAAGACACTGAAGCCTTAAGGACTTTAGTTCCAGAAGCTGAGGTAATCGCACCTAGAATATCTGCAGGCGGATGGAGAGGGTCCTCAAATGTAGTTCGCGGAATGCACTCGGGTGCTTACAGCATTAAGGGCGATTATCCCGAAGTGATAAAAATTCAACCATTCGACATTTCTGAAGGGCGTTGGTTAAATCAAATTGACATTCGCGAAAACCGTAAAGTTGCGGTAATCGGACCTAAAATTGTGAACGACCTATATGACGCTGACGAACAAATACTTGGAAGCAATATTCGTATTAACGGTGTTTATTTTTTGGTTGTAGGAGTTCATAAGTCAAAAAAATCAGGTGGTCAAGCAGAAGATGATGCTCAAAGTGTTTTCATTCCACTCAGCTCATTTCAGCAGACTTTTAATTATGGAAATTGGGTTGGACATTACGGTTTTATGCCAAAGCCAGGTTATTCAGTTTCAACCATAGAAGAAAAAATTCTCAAGGTTCTAAGAGAACGACACCGTATTCACCCAGATGATGAGTTCGCTTACGGAATTGACAATAGTGAAGAGGAATTTGCAGAGTTTGACAATGTATTTAAAGGAATTCGATTTATCAGTTGGTTCGTGGGAACACTAACACTAATTGCTGGAATAATTGGCATCAGTAATATCATGCTCATTATAGTGAAAGAACGTACCAAAGAAATTGGAATAAGAAGAGCCATTGGTGCTAGTCCCTTTAGTATAATCAGCCAAATAGTACTAGAAGCATTAGTCCTTACCTCCATGGCTGGTTATATCGGAATTGTCCTCGGGGTTTGGGCAGTCGAATTTGCCGGACCTCTAATTGAAGACGACTCATTTTTAAATCCCGAAGTGGATTTTCAAACAATACTAGTTGCGTTAGCAGTATTAATAGTTTCCGGCTGTATTGCAGGATTAATTCCAGCATATAGAGCATTAGAAATTAAACCAGTAGAAGCATTAAGAACTGAAAATTGAAAAAGAATGAAATCGATAGTTAGAGTATTAGTAGTGGTTGTAATTCTTGGAGGATTTGGCTACACACTGTGGCATTTATATGAGAAGTCTCAGGAGGTTCCGGTGGTTTTTAGTACCGAAAAAGCGTTCATAACCGACATCATCAAAAAAACTGTGGCTACAGGAACCATCAGCCCAAAAAAAGAAGTCGCTATTAAGGCCAGAGTATCAGGAATTATTGAAAAGGTCTATGTACAAGAAGGCGAACTAATTAAGCAAGGAGATGCCATTGCCAAAGTGAAGATTGTACCAGATATGGTGAGCTTAAATAACGCTAAAAACAGAGTTGAAATGGCACAATTATCGGTGTCTGATGCAACTCAAAACTACGACCGTCTGAAGGTGCTTTTGGACAAAGGCGTGATTGCTCAGGCAGAGTTTCAGCCAGCACAAACTGATCTTAAAAACGCCAAACAAGAGCTTATAGCCGCTGAAGGAAATCTGCAACTAATTGAAGAAGGAGCGCTTAAAAATCAAGGCACCACTTCTAATACAATTATCCGCTCTACAGCAACAGGAATGGTACTTGAGGTGCCATTAAAAGAAGGAAATTCAGTTATTGAGAGCAACACATTTAACGAGGGCACCACGGTTGCAACCATTGCAGACATGGCCGAAATG
The DNA here is from genome assembly GCA_937900875.1 of uncultured Flavobacteriales bacterium. Taxonomy (GTDB): domain Bacteria; phylum Bacteroidota; class Bacteroidia; order UBA10329; family UBA10329; genus UBA10329. The sequence goes on along the minus strand of CALCGD010000210.1, from coordinate 8,017 downwards.
ATTTTTGAAGGAAAGGTTGATGAAAGTGAGGTTGGAAAAATTCAGGAAGGAATGAATCTATTAATTACGATTGGCGCCCTTGAAGGAAGAACCTTCAATGCTCGTTTGGATCATATTTCACCAAAAGGAATTGAAGAAAACGGAGCAATTCAATTTAAAATAAAAGCAGAAGTTGACTTGCAGAAAGATGCTTTTATAAGGGCAGGTTACAGCGCTAATGCAGATATTGTTCTAGATAGAAAAGACAGTGTATTGGCCATTCAGGAAGCACTGCTTATTTTTGGAAAAGACCCAGATTCTGTATTTGTAGAAATTGAAATTGGACCTCAAAAATTTGAGAAAAGGCTGGTAAAGCTGGGTCTATCTGATGGAATAAATACCGAAGTACTATCAGGTGTTGATACTACGACCAACATCAAGATACCGATGTAGTCAGATTGGGTTCGCTCGCAAAGACTCAAACCAACTATTTGCTTGTTTCTCACAATTAAACACCTTAACCGGATACTTCTTTTTGTTGTTATCCATGTAAAATTGAGCAAGTAACCGATGACCTAGAGTCTTAATTACAATGGCTTCTGCTTTCTTTAATGATTCAAACCTTGGATTGCTATAATTTCCAGCAGCCACTGTTATGTGGGTTGTCGAGTCAGGAATAATTAAGTGAAATACAGATTTATCACACACTAAATCGAAAACGGCTTCAGCATTTTCATTAGCAGAATCATCATTAAACTCAGAATCAGCATTCATATAAGTGGTTACCACATCGCCATCCACTATAATTAGTGATGAAGGAGTAACAACTTTCTCTAAAGAACTGGTCGTCTGATTATTAACCCGGTGAAACATTTCTGCTATAGCCTTACATTATTGAATTCATCCATCGTCACGAAAATCAACTTGGTCGATTAAAAATAGTAATTAATCGATATAATATCAGCATTCATCTGATTTATGCGCGTATTCATAATTGGCAAGCTGAAATCTAAGTGACATTTTTCAAAGAATATTTTTGCGAGTTTCACAGCAACCCCATTCAATTTAAGCAGTCTGAACACGTAAGAAGTTCTATTTTTTACATAAATATTCATCTTTCCATTTTATTACTTTCGACTAAACATCTTATGAAAATGAAAAAAGCTTTACTCTCTTTATTAGCCATTATGGCTCTAGGTATTGGTTCCATTTACGCGCAGTGTAGTCTTAGCGAAGTGGAAGTAACCGTGGACATTCTTACAGATACCTATGGCTACGAAACCTATTGGACCTTATCTGACGATAACGGAAACGTTTTGCTAGAGGGCGGTCAAGGAGGCACATATGCAAATGGTACAGCTTACAGCGCATCTGTGTGTGTTGATGAAAATATTTGCATGCGTTTTGAAATCTATGACACCTTTGGAGATGGGATATTCTCTCCTGGAAGCTATACTGTATCTATGGATGGAAATCAAATAGCTACTGGATGGAATTTCTCTGACTATGCTTTTAGCATGTTTAATTGTCCTCCGGGGTCTTCGTGTTCTGATGCTCTGGTTATTTCAGAAGGTTCACACGTGGCGGCAAACTCAAACACTTGGTACTCTTTTACCCCATCTGCTAACGGAACATACGCAATAGACGCATGTAATAATAGTTGTAACTCAAAGCTTTGGGTGTATGAATACTGTGCAAGTTTGATTCCTGCAGAAGACAACACTGGCACCATTTATTATGACAGCAATCAAGGTGGTTGCGGTCCTCAAGCAATGGTAGGTGCAGCACTTCTTGAGGGTGGCGTGGAGTATTGGATTAGAGTTGGTAGTGAAGGTGGAGATTGCACTGGAACTATTAACTGGACTTTAACATACAATGGTCCAGTGGTTGGATGTATGGATACTGAAGCTTGTAATTATAATCCATTGGCTTCTGTTTCGGATGGGAACTGTTTGTATCCAGGAGATCCGGCTTGCCCGGACGGGCCAGACCTTATTGTGTTGGAAGATGTGCTTTCAAGTTCACTTTATATGTCTAGCATGAACGTTCCAGCTAATGATTGTCAGGTGGAGGAAGGTTGTATGAATGGTTACGGAATGAGGGATATCATTCGTTTTACAACACATATCCAAAACATAGGGAACATAGATTATTATATAGGTAGTCCAAGTGCAAATCCAGATCAATTTGATTTTGAGAACTGTCATAATCACACACATTACAAAGGATATGCAGAATACAAACTCTATGATCTTAATGGGGTCGAACTTCCGATTGGATTCAAGAATGGATTTTGTGTAATGGACCTTGAGTGTTCTGGTGGCGGGTCTGCTCAATACGGATGTAGCACCATGGGAATTTCTGCGGGTTGTGGAGACATTTATTCTTCGGGCCTTTCGTGCCAGTGGATAGATATCACAGACATCGACACTGGAACTTACACGTTTGTAAACACAACCAATTGGGATAACGATCCTGACGGACTAGGAAATGTTGAGACCAATCTTATGAACAACTGGGCTCAGTTATGTATTTACATCGGTCGTGATCAAAACGGAGCTGCTTTTGTAGAACAAATTTCAGATTGCGAACCATATGTAGACTGCATGGGACAACTATACGGTTCTGCACAACCAGATTGCGAGGGAACATGCGCTGGAACTGCCATGAGAGGAGACATTAATGCTGATACCGTACAAAACGTATTAGATGCACACATGTACGTAGCAGACATCTTAGCAAATGACATAACCGCAACTCAGTGTAATGACCTAAACGCAGATGGTGAGATTGATGTGTATGACGCAACCTTAATGGTTGATTGCGATTTAACAAACGAAGGACACATAACTGGGTCTGCACACGATCATTGCAACTTCCCGTTTGGCCTCACTAATATTTTCGATACCGTGCAATTCAGCATTGGTCATGTTGATCACGTTCAGCATTATGTAGATATATATGTGAAAAATCCTCAGAACTATATTGTAGCCTACCAATTCGAAATGTCAGGATTAGAGATTGAAAGTGTTGAGAATCTAGTTGACCCTGCCTTCTACCCTATTACCCCAGAATGGAGTTTGGGAGGAGCAGAAGTAATTGGCATTAGTTACCAAGATTCATTGGTTCCTAAGTACCAAAATGCATCGCCTTTGTGCAGAATACACTACTTCGCCCTAACCGATACTGTTATCTGTATTTCTGAAGTAAAGTCTGTGGTAAACGAGCATTATGAAGAAACTGTAAACACTACGGATGCATTCAATACGTGCATTATAGCATACACGGGAATTGACGAACTCGACAACGGTGGAGTTGAATTAAACCTATTCCCTAACCCAATGGAAGAGTCTAGTACTCTTCAAATCACCAACAGATTTAACGCTAGTATTTCGGTTCAGCTAATTGACCCTTCTGGTAAGCGAGTTAGAGATTATGGAAGAGTTACAAGCAGCTCTCTAACTATTAACAAGGACAATTTAAGTTCAGGTATCTATTTTGTTCAAATTTCTGATACAGATAGAGTTCTTACTAGAGAAAAGCTGGTTGTTCACTAACCTATTAACATAACATGTGTTACTTTAAATCCTCGCTAAAAGCGGGGATTTTTGGTTTACAAACTTTACGACAATCAAGTGGGGAAAACAGAAGACGAATGGAGAAAGGAATTGACAGAGGAACAATACCGAATTCTAAGAGAAAAAGGAACCGAACGTGCTTTTACTGGTGAGTACGACATTCATTTCGAAGAAGGTGCCTACCACTGCGCTGGGTGCAAAACAAAACTGTTCAATTCTGGTTCAAAATTCGATAGCGGTTGTGGTTGGCCTGCATTCTACCAAACTGCTGAAGGAGGAACCGTTGTAGAAAAAATAGATCGAACGTTTGGAATGATCAGAACTGAAGTGCTATGTGGTACCTGCGGTGGGCATCTCGGACATGTTTTTCCAGATGGACCAGCCGACAAAACGGGCCTACGCTATTGCATCAATTCTGCATCGCTTAATTTCGATTCAAATCCAGATTAATGAACAAACATTTACTGCTGCTGATATTCGTAATTCAAGTTTCAATTCAATTTGGCTTAGCTCAAGACACCAGAGTATTAATTATAGGAATTGACGGTTGCAAAGCTGAAGCACTTACTGCAGCCACCACTCCAAGTATGGACAATCTGATGCAATCTGGGTATTACACACTAGATGGAATTACGGGTGCTCCTACTTGGAGCGGAGTTGGTTGGACATCTATGATGACTGGAGTTTGGAGAGATAAACACGGAGTAAATGACAACTCCTACATCGGACAGAACTTGAGTTATCCTCATTTCTTTAAACGAATCAACGATCAATATCCGAGCTTGAGTAAATATTCAATTGTGCATTGGGGTCCAATAAATACACATCTAGCCAATTTTAGTGCTGGAGAGCAGCAATACACTTATGGGACCGACCTTGAAGTAGAGAATAAAGCGGTTGATGTTTTAACCAACGAAGACCCGGATGTGGTGTTCGTTCATTTGGATGATGTGGATCACGCAGGTCACAATGTGGGTTTCTTGTCTACACAACCAGATTATATTTCTGCGATTGAGACAGCAGACGCAAGAGTAGGTTCTATTATCACAGCTCTATTAGCCAGACCAAACTATGCGAACGAGAACTGGCTAATCATGGTATCAACCGATCATGGCGGTAATGCGAGTGGACATGGAGGGGCTAGTACCGAGGAACGCACAATTTTCATTATCGCTGCTGGCGCAATTGACCAATTTGGTGAGGCAACAATCGGTGAAACCATTTATTCAGCGCAAGCGCATGTTGCTATAGACGGACCCTCTACTTCATATTTAAACACTGGTGACCCAACTGGCTCGTTGATAATAGGCGCAAACGATTTTACCGTTGAGTGCTGGGTTAAAACCAATGGCTGGTCAAGCGACCCGTCTATTATCGGAAACAAAGACTGGAACAATGGTTTCAACGAAGGATTCGTGCTTGCAGGAACAACTAATGGCAGCACCTGGAAATTCAACATAGGAAGCGGAATTGTGAGATGCGATCTTGACGGAAGCACAATCAATGATGGAGAGTGGCATCATTTGGCGGTCACAGTCGATAGAGACGGAGATATTACCGCGTACCAAGATGGAAGCATTACAGACCAAGAAACCATCATTGGAGCCATTGATGTTGATTCTGACTTTGATTTATGCTTTGGTCAGGACGGGACAACCACTTACGGTGCAGGCATCCAAGCTGGTTTAAGTGAAGTTAGAATTTGGAATGTAGCCTTGTCTCAAGATGCTCTCATAGAATATATGTGCACAGATTTAGATGGCAATCATCCATTCACCGCAAACTTGGTTGGCCATTGGCCCTTGGCCGAGAATACAGGAACGTCTGGGCTCAATAACATTGGCTCAAACCACGCTGTTTTCGATGGCAATGCAACTTGGCAAGCTATCGGTACAGATAGAACCTGTTACGATGTTTCAGCTATCCCCGAAATGGTAGACATATCCTACACTGCCCTAACTCACCTTTGCGTAGACATTGATCCTGCATGGGGATTAGACGGTAACTCGTTCGGAGTTAATGCCTGTTCCGTTACATCCACTGATGAGATTGAAGAAATCAACAGCATCAAATCGCTATTGGTCAACGACATGATTAACATCCAATCTATCGAGGACTCAAGCTTCGAACTGTTTGATGCAACCGGACGATTAATCTTCTCACAATCAGGAACATCCTTTTCGTATTCATTACCTTCGAAAGGTGTTTTTCTGCTGAAGCAATTCACTAAGAAAGATTCCACCAGCACCATTAGAATAGTTAACCACTAGAAACTCAATCGTTCTCATCAACCCCAACTAATGAAACACCTTTTTCTTCTCATTTTCCTACTTACATCCTTCTATAGTTGGGCACAGACGCCAACCTATAATGAAGATGTTTCGTGCATCCTTTTCGAGCATTGTACTACATGCCATCATGACGGTGGAATTGCCCCATTTTCACTTATGGATTACAGCGAAGCTTCTGCAGCAGCTTTTGGTGTTCAAGCAGCGGTTAATGCAGGTAGCATGCCACCGTGGCCACCAAATACGGAGTTCAATCAACTGGCACATGAACGTTTACTCACACAAGACGAAATTGATGCCATTTCAAATTGGGTGAATGCCGGAGCGCCAGAAGGCGCAGGTACGCCACCACAAGCACCCGCTTATCTTAACGAAGAATCTATCACTTCTCCTGACCTGGTGCTTACAATGCCTTCCTACACCATCAATACGAACGGAAACGATGTATATCGCTGCTTTGTCATTCCTACTTCACTAACAGAAGATGTTTACATCACAGAAGCGGAAGTAGTGCCGGGCAATTTCGAAGCCGTGCATCACGTCCTTTTATTTGGAGATGAGACCAATGTTCCTGCTCAGCTTGAGGCCGCAGATCCTAGTCCGCAGCCCGGTTATACCAGTTTCGGTGGAACAGGAAGTAACGATTCCAAGTTAATTGGAGGTTGGGTACCAGGGCAAGGGCATAAAGTATACCCAAACGGAATGGGAGTACGATTACCAGCAGGTGCCAGCGTGGTTATGCAAGTGCACTACCCCGCTACCTCAAACGGTCAAATTGATCAAACCAAGGTGAATTTGAAGTACACATCAGCTATTTCTCGCGAAGTTTTCATTGATGCGCCATTGAATCATTTCGACCTAAACGAAGGGAACTTGATTATTCCCGCAAATGAGGTAAGAACATTTACCTGCGATTATGATGTGCCAAATTTTGTCGACATCACATTGCTTGATGTAAGTCCACACATGCACCTTCTAGGCAAATCAATCAGCGCATGGGCAGTTACTCCTACCAACCAAACTATTCCATTCATAGAAATTGAGGATTGGGATTTTCACTGGCAAGGCTTTTATGATTTCAGAAACCCTGTTCGAGTACCTGCGGGAAGTGTTCTTTACAGCTCTGCAACGTTTGATAATACAAGCGCGAATCCAGAAAATCCAAACAATCCACCGCAAATGGTGACTGCTGGAGAGGCTACGACCGAAGAAATGATGCTTGTCTTTTTCAGTTATACCATCTATGCGGCAGGAGATGAAAACATTGTAATTGATAATTCTATCCACGAATCACATGAATGTGAAGCTCAAGTTGTGGCAATCGAAGAACAGGCCGAAACTAGTTTCAATGTATACCCAAACCCTGCATCAAACATTTTGCAAGTAGATGGAATTGAGTCTATACAGCAAATTACAATTACTGATGTGCGCGGAAAGACAGTACTGAACCAGAACTCAAGCCGAATTGATGTTTCGAGTTTAAGCAATGGACTATACACCATCAAGGTGCAATCTGACGGTATAAACTACAGTAAGAAAATTAGTGTATTAAAATAAAAAAGCCCCGTCTGCTTATACAAACGGGGCTTTTCCTGTCCTAGTCCTATTAGGATATTATTCTCCTACTTCGAGGGCAAGCGTCATATCAAGTGGTTCACCATTTAATATTGCGATGGCTTCTGTCACTTCTTTAAATCCAGGGAAGGAAAACTTAACTAAGTAAATCCCTTCTGGCACCTCAGTCATTTTGAAATAACCTGATGGCGATGTGATGTAAGTTAATCCAGTTCCTACCAATTCTACTACTACTCCAAATACGCGGGCACCAGTTTTAGCGCTTACAATTTTCCCTTTGAAGGTTCCGGCAGTTTTAGCGGCTTTAGATTCTGGCAAGCTAATCGCATGCAATAATTTCTCAATTCCGTTTCCTGCAAATGAAGTATTCTCTCCTGTCGTTTTCATGATTTCCAGATTTTAGTTGGTTTAGGTAGAGTATCTTCATCTACCTGCTATAACTTACCTGGTAGGCAATTGTTGTGCCAAGTGATTTTTTGAGTCTATTTTTTTAACAGGAAAGTAAACTACTTGACAAAAATTACGTCTTAGACTAAATTCCATATCTGATTCCCCCGAAAGATACCAGTACGTAAATAGATTACGTTTTTGAAGGAT
>CALCGD010000209.1 GCA_937900875.1 uncultured Flavobacteriales bacterium | reverse complement strand
TTGGGCCGACTCAGCAACAACAAATTCTGTGTATGCCTCTGAACTATTATTGTAAACATCCCAAATTTTGAGACGAAGATTATGAGTTCCTTCACTCAGGTTGCTGAACGGATAAACGACTCTACCTCCTTTATAGCTATCTAAATCAGCTTCATAGAAATCGTTCAAATTGATGGTTGAATTGGTGTTGTCGTCAAGAATGGCAGTAATATCATGGCCAATTCCATTGCCAACGGTGTTAATTCCATTGCTATCTGAAACAATAGCTAGCAATGAAGGTGATTCGTCTGTTGTACCCCCGTATGCGAAACCCTCATCATTCATATAAAGACCAACCAGCGGACCATTTTCATCAACAGCAGCGTTGTCATTCGACCCGCCAATGACAAACTCTTCGAAATGTCCGTTTGCATTTGTCCCTTCTCCTTCAGCGTAATAGGAAATACGTCCAGTTTCGTAATTATAAGCGATGTCACGAGGCACTACAAATGAGAAGGAGAAATCTCCGTCAACAACACTTGCCTTTCCTTTGTATATCAGGTTTTTTTGCACCGTAAACTGTCTCACGCTTGATGATGGATCGTTAGCCAACGTGCTTACCTCGGTAGTTTTATCAAACACAGTTGGATAAACTACACCGTTGAAATCGCTCATTGGTTGTCCGTTTCTATTTCGCATAGTACCGGTAACCGTAACGAGTTCTAATGCATTTATTGTGTCGGTCAAAGAATTTATACTCTCACCATTGATTGTAAGGGTTTGAACTTCATGCAATGGAAATGCCAGTCGTTGAGCTGGGTCACCTATTAAACTGAAATTTCGATTATTTACCGAGCCACCGCTAGCAACTTTGGTCATTCTTATTACATCACCCATAGTTGGGGGCCCCCAAGCCTGCTCCACCAGCAGGTTGAGGTAAAAGTTCCTGTTTAGAGTAAAGTTGGGGGCAGAATAAACCAATCTAGATGTTGTAAAAAGCGCAATCCCGCCTCCATTCGGATTGAGATGAACCAACTCGCCAGCAGATATTCTGCTAGGGTCGTCATATCTGGTAAACTCACACGTTGCAGTTACAAATACTGGCAGATTAGAAAAATTTGACCAACCGTTTATGTCAGCAATCCCCAATACTCTCTCGTGAGTCCAACCTAGCTCGCCACCATGACCCGTATAGTTTACGATGAGCGCTCCTCTTTGAACTTCCGTATTAAGGCTTGTGTTTGCCTCAGGATAACGCTGTCCGCCTGGGGTAGATTCTTGCACAAAGGCATCCAGATAAATTTTAGTGAGGTTATATTCGGGATACATGGTATCAACCAATACGGCCAGTTGGTCTGCTTGATTAAGGTGCATGTTGCTATCTTCATCATCGGCAATGAAAACAATCCGATTCCTCCAATCTGGAGAAAGCGTTGCCCCCGTAGTTCCATCCTCACAAATGTGGGTTGCTCCAAAGTTTGCAGTTTCAAGCTCTTCATATCGATGAATCTTATCCACCACAATTCTGGCATCATCTATTGTCCTAACCACAAATCGACCTATTCCAACGTCAAGGGCATCGCCTGCAGATGATGCCCATGCACCTTCATCTGCATCAAGAAGACCGAAATAATCGTCAGATGCATAACTAATAGTAGGAGTTAATGACTCTACAGATTCGTAAGTAGGCACATAATTGGTGTTGTCCGGAAGTCTATCCTTGTAATCGTAAGATGCATCTCCGAAAAGAAGTAAGTAACGTGGCATGTCCTCCCAGCCGGTGCTTCTATCGTAAAACATCCTCATTAAATCCCTTATGGCAGAAACATCTTGGGCTCCAGAGGAAAACTCGTTATATATCTGTTCCGGAGTAATAATGTGAACTGAAAGTGCGCTGGTTTCATTATTTCGATGGAACTCTGCCAATCGTTCAGCTTCGCTCATAAAATTGGGATGACAAACCATTATCATGTTTGCTTGGGCAAGACCGTGAAGGTTTTGATTTGCAACCTGACCAACCAATTCGACACTGTAATAACTACTTCCATTAAAGGCTAAAAACTGTCTTAACGAATCCGTTTCTACCTTAAAACTGGCCGTAGAACCTTGCAAACTAAGTGTTCGTTTAGTCACATTAACAGGGTCTGTCACTTCCCAAACTTTTAGTGAAGCGTTTGCATTAGATAGCTGAAAATTACCAACGTTTCCTGCACCAATTTCCTCAGTACTTCTAAAACCCATTTGACTCCCTGCCATTACAAGATTTCTTGTGAGAATAATGTCAATATAATCCAACCATCCCACTGCATTTGGATTTCCTCCTTTGTTATAAGACAACGAAATATTGGTATTTCCAGAGCCAAACTGCACCTGATTACACGCAAATTCTTCTTTCGCATTTGCATTATATCCACCTGGGGCTTGCGGTACAATAACGGTTTGAATTGTATTGCCATTCACCTTAACGGAAAATGTCGTTGCTCCAGACAACGACTTTGCCAGCACCTTGGCTGACAAATAGCCAGGGTCGCTGGTTACATTGGAAAAGCCAAAATCAAAACCATAGGAAGTTTGAAGATCAAACTCTTCCCCAAACCATTGTCTTCCTGACTTTAGTAGGTTGCTATTGTCGGCTTCGTGAAACTGGTAATCGACAAACTTTGTAATGGCGTGGGTAGCTGTAGCAGTACTTTCATTAATGGATGAAACACGCCTGCCTGTCCCCCTATCGGCAGTAATAAAATAGTACGAACGGTCTGAATAAACATTGAATTGATGGCTAAATTGACCACAAACCGTAGTGTCTTGAACCCAAGTATGTGGTCCTTTTCCATAAAAAACGATATAATCACCAGGGTCGAAACTACCATCAGATTCACCCACAACTTCTATAGCCGTTTGTTGTAAATCATCATGTCGGAAAACATTATTCGCTTGTGGAAGCATTCCTCCTCCATTGCCAAAAACATTTAATCTCCTTGGGTCAACCGAACCTACATCCATCCCCATTTCCTGCAAATCGCTATAGGTTACGCGGTAAATCCCATCCTGTGCAATCGCGATTTTATACCAATTTCCGGAGGCAAGAGCCGATGTGCTACTAAACTGAGAGGAGGAAAGCGATTTTGGGTTTGAGATTGTTGAGGTTCTAGTTTTCCACTCATAGCTTACAAGTTTTTCAAATTGACCAGTTGACGGATTCTTTCTAATCGGAATAAAAGAAATACGCTCATAAATCTGTTTTCTTTCAGTGTAACGGGCCTTCTTCAATTCAATAATCGAACTAACCTCTATTCCAATTAGAGCATCGCGTTCTAGCGAGGTAAGCGGTTGAAATAATTGATTAGTTAGACTTGGAATAACCGTACTTGAACTTGAAACCTTAATATTTTCGATTGCATGAGGTAAAGATGTCTCATCAAGAAAAACCGCTCCTTCGAAAAAAAGATACGAATGAGTAGAGCCATCATACTTTACTTCGGTAATTGGATTTGACCAATTAAGAATCTTTCCTGACTGTTTTGCGTAGGACTGTTTGTTTAATGCCTGCTTTTGACCAAATACCGTGGTTGAAAAAAGACAGGAGAACAAAACAAAGACGCTTATTTTAAGAATACTTTTCATTCGATTTTTACCAGATTTAATGCTTTCGCAATCTTAACAAATTTCACCACCATAATATTTAATGTAGGTCTTTCGTTTGACCTTTAACATACTTGAACTTACATGGAAACAGCGGCAAAACGAGGAGGGTTCATATTTATTGCACAAAAACAATCAAATTATTCTACTTTGTTGTCAGGATTCCAAACTAATATTATTCGTATTATTGTCGTTTAAATTTCAAAAAACCAGAATGCTGAAGCGGTTTTTCGTTGCCTTTGTGTTGGTATTGTTTGTGGGGACTTGGTCGGCCAATGAAGCTGTTGCTCAAGATCCGCAGTTCACGCAATTCTATGCCAATCCTATCTATTTGAACCCGGCTTTTGCAGGTTCGAAGAGATGCCCTAGAGTTATTATGAACTACAGGAATCAGTGGCCTGCTATCTCGGGAACCTTTGTTACCTATAGTGCCTCATTTGACATGGACGTGAATGCCTTACATGGTGGTTTAGCTGGTCATTTCATGGCTGATAGAGCTGGTGAGGGCACCTTAAATAGTTTTGAAGGGAGTCTTATTTACGCTTACCGAATGAATATTTCTAGGAAATTTTCATTACGAATTGGAGCTCAAGCAACCGTAGTTCAACGAAGTATAGACTGGGAGAAGTTAACCTTCGGAGATATGATTGACCCTAGATACGGGTTTGTTTATGAAACCAATGAGGTTAAACCAAATACAAGCAGAATTTTTACCGATTTCAGTGCTGGAATTATCGGATATACTGAGAATTTCTATATAGGATTTGCTGCTCATCACTTGACTCAACCTGATGAGGGGTTTGCCGGATTCAGTAAGCTTCCAATAAAATTTACTGGACACGCAGGAGTCAATATTTATTTCGGAAAAAGACGAGAGCAGGCGAAAAAATGGAATCTCTCACCGAATATTTTATATCAGCATCAACAAGATTTCCAACAGCTTAATTACGGGTTTTATCTTTCCAAGGGATTTATAGTTGGTGGCATTTGGTTCCGTCAGAGTTTCAATAATCCTGATGCGTTTATTGTTCTTATCGGATTCCAACAAGGGGCATTTAAATTCGGTTATAGCTATGATGTAACTGTATCATCATTAACCAACAATACAGCTGGATCACATGAGTTTTCTCTTGGTCTTCAATTTGGCTGTAGAAAGCCTAAAAAGAAGTTTAGAGCAATCGATTGTCCATCGTTCTAATACAATAACGTAACAAACGACTCGTTTTCACGTTCAAAGCATGTTCCGAAACAACATAGTCATGAAGTCAAATAAGATTAATAGTTTCAAAGTATTAGGCCTTTTTGTAGCCGTATCTGTTTTTTTCAGTGCCTGTCAAAAAGAGCAATCTTCTACCACTGGTTGGAATCAAAATGATCCAAAAAATGGTGGTTTTGAAGTAACACCTTGGGATGGACAAGAAACAGGTCCAGGACTTGTGTTTGTCGAAGGAGGTACATTCACAATGGGCCGGGTTGAACAAGACGTACGATACGATTGGGATAACATCCCTCGTAGAGCTTCCGTTTCTTCTTTTTATATGGATGAAACCGAAGTGACTAACGTTGACTATCGCGAATACCTCTATTGGATTTCGCGCGTGTTCTACGCTAGTTACCCTGAAGTCTACAAAAGAGCACTTCCGGATACACTTGTTTGGAGAAGCAAATTAGGTTTTAACGAGCCGTACGTAGAATTATACCTACGCCACCCAGCTTATAATTACTATCCCGTTGTCGGTGTAAACTGGTTACAAGCGACAGATTATTGTGCTTGGAGAACGGATCGTGTGAACGAAAACATTCTAATTCGGGAGGGAATTCTTAGAACCAACCCAAATCAGGTTGATGAAGACAACTTTAATACAGACTCTTATTTAGCAGGTCAGTACGAAGGTCTTGTTAGATCAGACCTTATTGATTTAGACCCGAACAAAGACACTAGAAAAGTTAGAGTTGAAGACGGAATTCTTTTACCGCGTTACAGGCTACCAACTGAAGTTGAATGGGAGTTTGCCGCTCTTGGTTTGATTGGAAACACCGTTTTTGAAAGAGTTACAGAAAGAAGGCTTTACCCTTGGAATGGTGCTTACATGCGTAATGCTGACGACCAATTCAAAGGTGAAATGATGGCCAACTTCAAAAGAGGCAAAGGAGATAACATGGGAGCGGCTGGTTATTTGAATGACCGAGCCGACATTCCTACGGACGTTGCGTCTTACTGGCCAAATGATTATGGTTTGTATTGTATGGCAGGTAACGTAAGCGAATGGGTAAAGGATGTTTATCGTCCGCTAAGCATGGAAGATGACGATGACTTTAGAGCTTTTAGAGGTAACGTATTCAAAACTCAACTTCGTGAGGAAGAAGGAGAAATTGCTGAGAAGGATAGTCTTGGACGAATTATCTGGAGAGATGTGACTGAAGAGGAAAACACGCAGCGTAGAAACTATAAGAAGTCTGACAACATCAACTTCTTAGATGGTGATTATTCTTCCTCAATTTTCTACACGGATGATGAATACAATTCGGGAGGAGAAAAGGCCAATAAGAGAATGTACGAGTGGGGAACTACCTCTTTAATAAATGATGAGGCCCATGTTTACAAGGGTGGGTCATGGAAGGACAGAGCGTACTGGTTAGTTCCAGGAACTAGAAGATTCTTGGATGCTGAGCAGTCAACAGACGACATTGGTTTCCGTTGCGCAATGACTCGTGTAGGAACACAGACTTTAGGTCAGTAATACAATTGTAAAACTGATTTTAAACCCCGAGTCACTTTGGCTCGGGGTTTTTTTATTTTTCCACCATGGAAATTCAGGATTTATACAAGCTCTACAAGCAATCGACTGGCATCTGTACAGACAGTCGTAAAGTAACGGATGGCTGTATGTATCTAGCCTTAAAAGGAGATACGTTTGACGGAAATGTCTTTGCTTTAGACGCTTTAGAGAAAGGAGCTTCTTATTCTGTAACAGACGACCTGACTTTGAGGGAAACAAAGGGCCTAATCAAAGTAACTAGCGGACTCAAAACCCTACAGGACCTTTCCTCCTACCATCGACATCAATTTGACATACCTGTAATTGGCATTACTGGTTCGAATGGAAAAACTACTACGAAAGAGTTAATGCTAGCGGTGCTTACCCAAAAGTTCAATGTATTGGCTACTGCTGGAAATTTCAATAACCACATTGGGGTACCACTAACCTTATTTGGTCTAACCTCACAGCACGAAATTGCAATTATTGAAATGGGAGCCAGTCGACAAGGTGAGATAAAAGAACTCTGTGACATTGCTGACCCCAAATTTGGCATCATCACTAATATTGGGAAAGCCCATTTAGAGACCATGGGTGGCTTAGAAGGCGTTCTAAAAACCAAGGCAGAATTATTTGACCATGTTCGTGGCATTGAAGGAAAGTTGCTGGTTCATAGCTGTGACAAACAGCTTATGGAGAACACCAAGAATGATGTGGTATTTCATTATGGTGCGCTTGTGACCGATGATGTTGAAGGACGAATTGTAAGAAATGGTAATCTGGTATCTGTGCAATGGAATAGAAAAGGTTCGGGTAGGACAATGGCTAATGCTCCTATCGTTCCGACTAATCTTACCGGCACCTACAACCTCCCAAACCTAATGGCGGCTGTAGCAACAGGAATTGTATTTGGCTTGAATGACAAACAAATTGCTGCTGGCATTTCATCTTATGAACCAGCAAACAACCGTTCTGAAGTACGAAAAAAGGGTTCTAACACGTTTATTCTAGACGCCTACAACGCCAACCCAAGCAGTATGGAGGTGGCTCTAAATAATTTGGTAGGCTCTGACGGAGATGGGCATTCAGTAATTTTAGGTGAGATGCTAGAGGTTGGACCAACTAGCGATGTAGAACACAAAGCAATTTGCGAAAGGCTACAAACTTTAAAAATGAGAACGGTGTGTTTGGTCGGATCTGAATTCTGCAAATTCAGGAATGACTTTGACTTCCATTTCTTTATGAGCGTTAATGAACTAAACGAATGGCTTTCGGCTCATCCGTTTGAGAACGAAACCGTTCTAATTAAAGGTTCGAGAGGGAATAAATTGGAAAAAGCAGCAGAGCTGCTTCTCGCTTAATCTTTCGTTACTGCTCTGGAGATTACAATCTTCTGCACCTCAGATGTTCCCTCATAAATCTGAGTAATCTTGGCATCACGCATTAAGCGCTCTACGTGATATTCTTTCACGTAGCCGTATCCACCATGAACCTGAACCGCCTCAACGGTAGTTTCCATAGCCACTTTTGACGCATACAATTTTGCCATTGAGCTAGAAACGTCATAGTTCATACCCTGATCTTTGTGCCAAGCCGATTTGTAAATCAATAAACGGGCAGCTTCAATTTCTGTGGCCATATCAGCCAATTTAAACTGAATAATT
The DNA here is from genome assembly GCA_937900875.1 of uncultured Flavobacteriales bacterium. Classification (GTDB taxonomy): domain Bacteria; phylum Bacteroidota; class Bacteroidia; order UBA10329; family UBA10329; genus UBA10329. The sequence continues at coordinate 1,947 of CALCGD010000209.1, read as the reverse complement.
TGGTGCTGATTAATAGTTTTACCGAAAGCTTTACGCTCCTTAGAATAAGCCAAAGCCAATTCGTAAGCTCCACTTGCAATTCCGAGTGCTTGAGAAGCAATTCCAATTCGTCCGCCTGAAAGCGTCATCATTGCGAATTTAAAGCCAAATCCGTCTTCCCCAATTCTATTTTCCTTAGGTACTTTCACATCTTGAAACATCAAAGAATGAGTGTCTGAAGAACGGATTCCCAACTTATCTTCTTTAGCTCCAACCGTAAAGCCTTCCATACCCTTCTCTACAATTAGCACGTTAATTCCTCTGTGGCCTTTCTCAACATCGGTTTGTGCAATTACTAAGTATGTAGAAGCATTTCCACCGTTTGTAATCCAATTTTTAGTTCCGTTAAGTAGGTAATAATCGCCCATATCAACGGCAGTAGTTTGCTGAGACGTAGCATCTGAACCAGCTTCAGGCTCGGACAATGCGAAAGCACCCAGCTTCTCCCCTTTTGCCAAAGGCACCAAATATTTTTGCTTTTGATCTTCCGTTCCGTATTTCTCCAATCCCCAGTTTACGAGTGAATTACAGACACTCATGCAAACAGAGGCTGAATTATCAATCTTAGAAATTTCCTCCATAGCCAATACGTAAGAAATGGTATCCATTCCGCTACCACCATACTTCGGATCAACCATTAAACCAAGGAAGCCAAGTTCACCCATTTTTTTAATCTGCTCATGCGGGAACTCCATTTTGGTGTCACGCTCAATTACACCAGGTAAAAGTTCGGTTCTAGCAAAATCTCTCGCTGCTTTCTGAATCATTAGATGCTCCTCATTCAACTCAATATTCATCTTAAAATGGTGATTTGGTAAGCGGCAAATGTACTTTTTTCATCCTAAATTTCTGTAACGTTACAAGACAGAATGAAGGGCAACAGTATTTCAGCAATCGGAATTATGTCAGGCACATCGCTTGATGGCTTGGATTTGTGCTACGTGCGGTTTACGAAAGATGCAAAATGGCGGTTCGAAATCATGTCAACTTCATTTATCGGGTATAATGTTGGGTGGCGCAAGCGCCTTTCTACAGCACATCAAGTTTCTACGAAACAATTGCATCAATTGCATTTAGACTTTGGGCGATTTACAGCAATAGAAGTAAATCGATTTATGGAACATAGTCAACTTCCGAAACCCAATTTCGTCTGTTCTCACGGACATACAGTTTTTCATGACCCAAGAAATGGAATCACAATTCAAATTGGAGATGGTGAAATCATCGCTAATGAGACTGGAATTACTACTGTCTCTGATTTTCGTTCGTTAGATGTTTCACTGGGCGGGCAAGGCGCTCCACTTGTCCCAATAGGCGATGATTTATTATTTTCTGAGTTTGAGGTCTGTTTGAACCTTGGTGGGTTTTCTAATATCAGCTTCAATGAAAATGACGAGCGAAGAGCTTTTGACATTTGTCCTGTTAACATAATCTTCAATCCAATTGCCAATCAACTCGGAAAAGATTATGACCAAAATGGCACGCTGTCAAGAAGTGGGAAATTGAACAATGAGCTTCTAACTGCTCTCAATCAGTTATCGGTTTACAGTGGCTCAAACAGGCCTTCATTGGCAAGGGAGTGGCTCGAAAAAGAATTCATTCCTCTAATTCAATCGAGCAGAATTCCGTTGAAAGACAAGCTTAGAACCACAGTTGAGCATGCCGCGGTACAAATTAGCTCGGTGATAAATGATGTAGCCGAAAACGGACGTGTTTTGGTTACTGGCGGAGGAGCTAAAAATGGGTTTCTAATAGAACGCATTTCCTCCCTTTCAAAAGCTGAAATTGTGATTCCAGAAACACAAATTGTTGACTTTAAAGAAGCGCTCATCTTTGCGTTTTTGGGCGTACTGAGAACCAGAAACGAAACAAACGTACTTCGAAGTGTTACAGGTGCATCGAGAGACT
>CALCGD010000208.1 GCA_937900875.1 uncultured Flavobacteriales bacterium | reverse complement strand
GCCATACCACCAAGCTCCTCCACTTCCTCTATCAACTTCCAAGCTTTTTCGCACAACTCGTTGGTTAGTTTTTCTACGTAATAGGACCCACCCCAAGCATCAATGCTTTTACAGATGTCAGTTTCATTCTGAATGAAAAGCTGCGTGTTTCTTGCAATTCGAGCCGAGTAATCAGTAGGCAAAGCAATGGCCTCGTCTAACGAATTGGTGTGCAAGCTCTGAGTGCCACCAAAAACGGCCGCCATAGCTTCCATGTTGGTTCGCATCACATTATTGTAAGGGTCTTGCTCTGTGAGGCTCCAGCCCGAAGTTTGGCAATGCGTTCGCAGCGCCATACTCTTGGCCAATTTAGGGTCAAATTGCTTCACGATTTTCGCCCATAACAATCGACCAGCACGCAGTTTGGCAATCTCCATAAAGAAGTTCATTCCGATGCCCCAAAAGAAGCTGATGCGCGGTGCGAACTCGTCTATGCTCAATCCGGCTGCCAAACCTGTGCGGATGTATTCTAAGCCATCAGCAAGCGTATAAGCCAACTCAATGTCGGCAGTTGCTCCTGCCTCGTGCATATGATAGCCCGAAACACTAATGCTGTTGAATTTTGGCATGTTCTCAGCCGAATACTGAAAGATATCTCCCACTATTCGCATGCTTGGCAATGGTGGATAGATGTACGTGTTTCGAACCATGAATTCCTTCAGAATATCGTTCTGAATGGTGCCCGTTAAATCCTCAGACTTTACGCCCTGTTCCTCAGCAGCCACAATGTAAAACGCCATTATTGGCAGTACTGCGCCATTCATAGTCATAGAAACTGACATTTCTCCCAATGGGATTTTGTCGAAGAGGATTTTCATGTCCTCCACCGTATCAATGGCAACACCTGCTTTGCCTACATCTCCCACCACTTTCTCATGATCGCTGTCATAGCCACGGTGCGTAGCTAGATCAAAAGCAACAGAAAGTCCTTTTTGCCCTGCTTTAAGGTTTGCTAGATAGAAGGCATTGCTTTCTTCTGCTGTGGAGAATCCCGCGTACTGACGGATAGTCCAAGGGCGGCTTACGAACATAGAACCGTATGGGCCGCGTAAGAATGGCGGCAAGCCTGACACAAAATTAATATGCTCGAGGTCCTCAACCTCCACAGGATAATTATCTGCCGTAACCCGAATTCCTTCTGGTGTTTCAAAGAATTCACCTGGCTCAGCAGATTCTAATTCTGAAGTTCTCAAGTAGAACTCGGTATTTTTAAAGTCTGGCTTCATGTTTTTTCTTTTACCGCTAAGGCGCGGAGATTTTTCGCAAAGGGCGCAGAGAAATAGTTTTGCGAACTCAGCGCCTTCTTTGCGACTTTGCGGTTAATCCTCATCCTCCACTTTATCGTTCGATTCTTCAAATGGCGATGGGAATTTGTTAGTGCCCACCAGCACGCGTTCTAAACTTTCTACTTCGTCATAGTACGCTTGGTCTGATGCAGCAAATGCATCTTCTAAGAAACCATCCGCAGAACAAGCAGCATAACCTCCACGATCCTCAATCTGAAGAAAGAAATCCCAAGCTTTCTTACCAAGAATGTCTGTCAAATGCTCAACATAATAGCTTCCAGCTGCTGGGTCGATGACCTGATGTAGCTGTGCTTCTTCTTTCATTAAATGCTGTGTGTTGATGGCCATCCTATCGGCCAACTCTGGTTCATCCTGTCGAAAAGGGTTGATCGTGAGGCTATCGATTCCTCCAAGCGCTGCACTCATCGCCATAGCATTCTCGCGAAGCAAATTGACCGGTGTATCTAAACTACTTAAGTGGCGCTCTCCCGTTTGGGCATGCACCCATGTTGCCCAGCGTTTGGATGCCGCTCCGTGCTGTTGCATAACGCGGGCCCAGAGAAAGCGCATCAAGCGAAACTTGGCAATCTCTGGCAAGAATGAACTTCCAATTGCTAAGCTAAAACCGATGTTATCTGAAACCTGTTCGAATGAAATTCCATTCTTCCGCAATCCATTTAGTAGTTCGTTACCCCAAGCTAAAGTTGCCCCCAACTGTTGAGAAATACTGGCACCCTTCATATAGAATTGACTACAATCTAAACCAATAGCTCCAAATGCATGGCGATTGTTATCCTTAATGATGGCTGTAGCCAAATCGGCATTCATGGTCTCAAACCAGAAGCCGCCCATCAGGTTTTCTGCTCCAAAATCATTCTTCTCGGTCCAAGCGAAATAATCTGCCTGAAAACGGAGTGTGTTGTAGGCATTGGTGAAAGACACCGCAATGGCATCTACCAGTACGCCATCAAACAAAGTATCAAAATCATCGCGACCAAAATCGTGTCCATTGAGGTCGATTGTTAAGGCTGAAGCTCCCATAGAAAGCTTATGGAGAATTTCGGAGTTTGCGTCTTCCACGTCTTCTACCCTCACATCGGTGCAGATAAGCCAATCGTTGTTCTGTTGGTCAAATCGCAGCGGACGAATAGTTTGACCATTCATCGGAAGTTTGCTGGTTTCCTCACGGAAATACGCAGGTTTGGCTTGGAAACCATCACTCGCCAACCATTGATTCAACTCGTCAATATTGGCTCCTTTTAGCTCTTTCTCAGTTAGCTTCTTCCAGTCGGCTAGCTTGGGCGCTTTGAATTCTTCGAATAGTTGTGACATGGTTCAAATTTAGTCAAGATGCATTGTAAGAATTGAATTTTGTATTTCCTTACTTTGGAGATTAGCAAAATTGCGAATGAAACATCTTCTATTACTCTCTTTTACCTTCTTATTTCTTAACGTTTTCTCTCAGGAATCGTGCTATACCGTAAGCGAAATACCATATACACCAGACCCGTATGAAGAAGGTACATCAGTAAGCTTAGGTGATGACGCATTTACTGGAATCATTCCTATCGGCTTCAACTTTTGCTTTTTTGATATAACCTATACCCATTTGATTATTGGTTCAAATGCCATTGTTTCTTTTGATACCTCTTTAGCAACTACAGCTTGTGCTTGGAATTCTACCACGGCTATTCCGTACACTACCGAACCAGATGTGAAGAATGCTATTATGGGACCTTGGCAAGACATGAATCCTGGTTTGGGTGGAACCATTAAATACGCCTCTTATGGCATTGCACCGTTTAGAAGATTTGTAGTAAGCTACGACCAAATTCCGATGTATACCTGCACAGATTCTTTGTTCTCCAACCAGATTATTATATACGAATCTAGCAATGCGATTGACATCTACATCGACTCCAAATACTTTTGTCCAACCTGGAATGAGGGTGCTTCTATTGAGGGCATTATGGACTCTAGTGGAACTGAGGCGTATTGGGTAACTGGAAGAAATCACCCTACTCAATGGGAAGCGTTTGAAGACGCCTATCGATTTGCGCCCAGTTGCTATTGTCAAAAACAATCTGGTCCTAATTTGCTAACAGGAAGGGTTTATACCATTAACGACCTTGATTGCATTGCCGACCCAGATGAAGTGGGAATCTCTAATGCTGTGGTAGAATTATCTACTGGAAATTATGTCTGGACGGATGCTAACGGAAATTTCCAAACTGAAACTGCTGAAGGTGTTCTGACTGTAAGTCAACAACCAATCTCTAACATGAATCAAGCGTGCCCATTTGCTGGAGATTATGACATAAGCGGAGCATCATTCGGGCAGTTGTACACAGGACTTGATTTCGGAAACATTGTAGATGAGTCATGTGTCGATTTAAGAATTCAAGAAGGAAATACGGGTCTTTCTCCTTGTTCAGAAACATATCATACTATAGAATACTGCAACCAAGGGACCGAAACCGAAACCGATGTAACGGTGGTATTGGAACTGCCACTAGGTGTAACTATTCAATCTAGTTCTATGGTATACAATCTGCAAAGTGGTGGAGAACAAGCAGTTTTTCAAGTAGGAACATTAACACCGGGGCAGTGCGGAACAATTACGTTCACAGATTCTATTCCGTGTAATACAGCTACAGATGCTACTCTATGCTACGTGTATGCAATTTTACCGAATGCTGACGATTGTGTGGGAAGTAATAATGTTTTTAGCGCCTGTCAGGCCACGGGAAACGAACTGCCGGGTAACCACAAGTTGGTCAACGGATTTCAAAGTGGAACTGGATATGTAAGCTCCACAGGACACATGGTTGCGGGTAATCAATATCAACTTAGATACATTATTAGATTCCAAAATTTAACCTCAGAACCGCAATCAAACCTTCAGATTATTGATGAATTATCTCCTTACCTTAAGATTGGGTCGCTTGTGCCTGGTTTGAGTAGCCATTCGTATCAAGTCCAGGCGGAAAATGGTGTTCTTACTTTCAATTTTACTGATATAAACTTGCCTTCGTTCACCACAGATTTTGAAGCAAGTAAAGGGTTTATCATCTACAACATTAATGTGGATACCGCGTTAGTTGCAGGTTCAATTCTAAACGATGCCATCATTCGATTTACACCATTAGAAGAATTTGAATCCAATGTAACGGAGGTAACGCTACAGCCAGAAGGAATCGATGAGTTTTCTAGCATAGATTTCAATGTTTACCCTAATCCCGTATACAACAATGCTTTCGTAAGAGTATCCAATTCTGTGGATAGTTACCTGCTTAATTTGGTTGACCAAAGTGGGCGTTTAATAAGAACTTGGACAGTTCAGAAGTCCATCGAATTAGACTTATCTGATTTAGCTTCGGGAATTTATACTTTGAGACTTATCTCCAATGAAGGTCAAATCGTTAGGAAATTGATTAAGAATTAATCAGCTTTTCGTCCAGTTTTCGATAATCTTCAATCCTTCTGGAGTTAATAGACTTTCAGGATGAAACTGTACGCCACACACATCATGTTTCTTGTGTCTAATTGCCATGACTTCACCTTCATCATCAGTGGCGGTCACCACCAATTCTGCTGGAAGAGTTTTCTTATCGATAACCCAAGAGTGATAGCGCCCAGTCTCAATACGGGTAGGAATTTCTTTGAATAGAGCTTCCTTAGAATCTGAAATTGAAATTGGTATGGCAACACCGTGATGTACCTGATTTAAGTTTTTGAGCGAAGCGCCAAATGCTTCGCCAATAGCTTGGTGGCCTAAACAAACTCCTAGTATCTTTTTATGTGCTGAATAACGCTTAATTAGGTCTGGCATTATTCCCGCATTTTTCGGTAAACCAGGGCCAGGTGAGAGAATAATTGCATCGAAAGCTTCTACTTCATCTAAGGAAATTTCATCATTCCGTTTTACGGTCAAGTCGGTGCAGAATTGTTCTACATAATGCACCAGATTAAATGTGAAACTATCGTAGTTGTCGAGAATTAGGATTTTCATCGGCTGGCAAAGCTAATCTCATTTGCGGTCAGCAACTATATTCGCAGCAAAATCGATTCACATGAAAACCACAGTTCACACAGATAAAGCGCCTGCTGCCATTGGCCCGTACAGCCAAGCAATTGTAGTTAACGGGTTTCTCTACACATCAGGTCAGATAGCATTGAACCCAGAATCAGGCGAATTGGAAATGGGAAATATTGAACAAGAAACGAGTCGCGTGATGCTAAACCTAAAAGCAGTGCTTGAAGCGGTTGAGATGGACTTTTCGCAAGTAATTAAAACAACCATTTACCTATCTGACATGGCTTACTACGCACAGGTAAATTCAGTTTACGCTGAGTTTTTTGGCGAGCATCCACCAGCAAGAGAAGCCGTGCAAGTTGCAGGGCTTCCCAAGGGTGTAAATGTTGAAATAAGTTTGGTGGCGTTTAAAGGCTAATTACAGTTTCAAAAACCTCTTTGTGCCTAAACCCTTTTCGGTTTGAATGGAAATTAGGTAGCTGCCTGGTTTCAAATCTGAAACGTCAATTATTGTATTGCCCTCGGCAGTTTTACTTTGATCTAAAACAATTCTACCTGCCACATCAAGCACGAAATAAGCGGTAATCTGTTCTGTAAGACCAGATATTTGAATTCTATTGGCTGCTGGGTTTGGCGCAAGATTAAACTGAACTTGCGGAGCGTTTTCTACACCAAGCGCTGTTAAATCAGTATTAATGTAAATGGCTCCACTGTCTCCAACAAGAAATACGATAGAATCGGAATGAGAAGCGATGTCGTTGATTGGCTGGTTGACAGTAAGCATGTTCCAAAAAGTGCTGCTATTGTCGAAGATTAGGCCATCGTTGCCGTAGGTATCGCCTCCAACGTATGTTGTCCCACTTCCGTCAATATGTGCTGCATTCATACTTGGGTAAAAGAAGGAAGCCAATTCATTGTCAAATTCCCAAGTAAGCCCGCCATCGGTGCTTATCATAACGCCATATTCCACATTATTTTGATGTGTTGCACGAATTGTTCCGTCTGGGTAAAAAATGAAATCGGTAATGGCTGAATCTCCAGCCATGTTAGGAATGGTATCCCAGTTACCACCTCCGTCAGTTGTTCTGAGTAACGTGCCATTTAATGTTCCTGCCAAGCCGTTAAGCGCATCTTTAAATTCTATAGTTACAACCCAATTCTGACTGTCCCAATCATTTGGGTCATTTGCAGTGCTCCAAACTCCTTCAGAAAGACGCTCAATAATGTGTCCTTCAAAACATCCTGCTCCTCCAGCAAAACCATTGTCTTCATCAAAGAAGAACAGTGAAGTTGTTTGACAAAACCCTCCGCTTGACGTGCCTACTCCTGCCCAATTCACACCTCCATCAAGGGTCTCAAATACTCCTCCCCAAGCACCAGATATTACAATTCCATGGTCTTCAGTAAACCAATGCATATCGTAGATATCTAGACCTTGCCAAGAGCCAACCATGATGGAATCAATTGGAAGAGAAAACCAATTTGCCCCACCGTCTACCGTTTTTAGCAATACACTATCTCCGCCAACATAGCCAATTTGGTTATCTACAAACTGAATGGAATTTAATTTTTGATTGGTAGGTGATGGAATTTCCTGCCAGACAGTCTGTGCAATGGCCGCATTGGCAAGAAGCGCTACAAGTAAACTTGAGATAAATGATTTCATGACGATTATTTTAGAGTTTAACAATTGTCGCGGTTCTGTTAGTGCGACTTTACAAACACAAAGTTCGTGTACTTGCAATTCCTTGCTGTTAGGAATTCCCGACCATCACTTATGAATTTCCTCCACTTCGGATTGGAGTTCTGAGGGTGTTTGTCCTGTTTTATTCTTAACAAAGGCTGAAAAACTTGCTGGGCTATCGAATCCTAATGAATAGGCAATTTCCTTGTGGGACTCTTCTCCAAACAAAAGGAGACGCTTTATTTCTAAAACCAGACGGTGATGGATTGTTTGCAAAGGAGACATTCCTAAATGTTGTTTGGAGAGTGTTCCGAGTTTTTTGTCTGAAATATTAAGCACGCTTAAATAGAATTGAACCGAATGCTGCTCTTTGAAATTTCCATCTATTAGCTGCAAAAATCGATGGAATTCGGAATCGATGGAAGCTGAATTTATTTGGAAATTGGTGTTGGCAAGCATATCGAATATGAGTACTTGCAGTAAATGAACGTTCCGTTCAGTTTCGGCATCCAAATCAAACTGATTGAGAACGGAAATCATTCTATTGAATAACGCTTTATCTTCTTGAAAGAGCACGCCTCCAACACCGTCCCAAATGCGTTCGCTCAACAAGGTTAAAAGCCTTGGAGAAACAACCGATTCGGACCGAAATTGAATTAATCTACCCTTTGAACCAGGTGCCCTATTAAGCAAATGAATTTGATTGGGGTGAACGATGTAACAGGTGTAATTCTTTACATCGTATTCCTGAAAATCAATGAGTTGCTCACCTCCGCCTGATTCAAAAAAAAGAATCTCGAAGTAATTATGGCGATGTTTTTGGGTAAAGTCGTAGGCGTTATTGTGAGAAATGTCTCGAATGAACAATGGCGATTCGCCACTATTAAGATTGTGTAAGGGTAGTTTTTCTTCAGAAGATTTCACCAAAGCAATTTACTCAGAACACTGACAAAAAAAATTTGGGTGATTTAAAGCCAATCAAAAACCTCTTTTTGTCCAAATACGGTAATTGTTTTTCTGCATTTCTGTCGCATCTGTTATCTTCTGTGGCCAACGTGTTCTGTAATATCTATTGTCTGTTGGGGTGAGCTGGATTTTGTGCGTATCGTCTTCAGAATTAATGGTTAGTGTTATGGTTTCCTCTTCAAAGTACTTGCACCATTCTTTGAGGTTTCCAAGAATGCGAATACCATTGATTGACAGAATTTCATCTCCCAATTTTAGACGAGCTCGCTCTGCCAATGAATCTGGGGCGATGTCGGTTATGCGTGCGGAGCGTTCCTTGATGTATTCAACCTTAAAACCAAAGCGATTTTCAAAGTATAAACGTGAACGAATGTTCTTGATTTCGAGGCCAACATACGACATCAATTCTTCCAATTCGTCATTAATGTTCTTGGTTCCGTAATAATAGTTTTTGAAGAATTGCGCATAAGATCTGCCGCCAATTTCTTCTACCGCCTCTCGGTAGTCTTGCTCTGTATAACCCGTTCCTGTTTTTCCAAAACGATCGTAAAGCAATCTCATCACAGTAAGGATTCCACCCTTGTTACCTGTGTCTTTTAAAAGCGACAAATCGAGCATCATGGCAAGCAAAGCGCCTTCATTGTAAATAGACGTCTTCCTATCCGGAATTCCTTTCTCGTAACCATCCAACCATGTATCGAACGAACTATCTGCAACAGAGAGATTGAATCGTCCGTAGTTGTGGAAATGCCGTTGAAATAGCTGATGAATGTTTTTGAAAAATTCGAATTCGCTGAAGCAACCAGCTTGGTAGAGGAATAAGTCACCCACGTAGGTTGTAACGCCTTCTGCTACATAACCCAATCGGGTATAATTTTCCTTGGAGTAATCGTACGGTTGCATTTCAATCGGGCGGATAGCTTTCACGTTCCAAGTATGGAACAACTCGTGAGAACTAACTCCTAGCAACTCATCGTACAGCACTGGTTTTAGGATGTCGTAACTCGGACCAAGAGTGATGACAGTAGAGTTACAATGCTCCACCCCGTGATAGGTTTTGTAGGTTCTAATTTGGAAGAGAAAATGATACTCTGTGACGGGAAAACCGCCCATTACATCTATTTGTTCTTTGGTGAATTTCTTGAAATCCTTAATGATGCGTTCCCAATCACCTTTGAATTCGCCTTGAAACCAAAGATGGAAAAGCACACCACCAATCTCGTATGAATTGTGCTGTAAACCTCCACTAGCAATAAAAGGACAATCTGCTAACTCATGAAAATCTCTAACCTGAAAAGTGTGTTTATTGGCTGTTGATTGCATACCAGTAGCTACATCCCACTCTTTCGGAATAGCTAGCTCTACTGTAGCTGGTTCATTGATCAGTTCAGGTACATAAAGAAAACAGTTGACGGGATTGACATACAACTGCTTGTCGTCAACAAATGTGCTGCCGGCATTTAACTCGTTTGCGTAATAGTTGTATTCAACTTTAACGGAAGATTGCCCCGCGGAATCTACCTCCCACAAATCTTTGGATAATTTTCTGACGTCCAAAATGGTGTCATCCGCACCAAATGCTTTAAACTTTTGCACGTTTTTGGCAAAGTTACCAAGCTCGTACCTACCAGGTCGCCAAGCAGGAAGTTGTAACTGTAATTTATCTTGTTTCAGTTTCGAAACTGTGAGTTCGATATCCACGAAATGCTGATGCGCATTTTGGTAAAGAACACGGTAATTCAACTTTTCCGTCATGGGCGCAAATGTATTAGACCTGAAGAAAGGATGAAATTACCAGACCAATAATTAGAGACTAATTACAAACACATGCCTAGGCAAGGTTCTGTCGAAATATTATCCAGCGTGTCCGAAGTAAAGTTCTTGATAGTAAGCAAGATAAGTTAAATCAACTAAAATTTAAGGTGTTCTGAGTATAATTTACTTAATACTGACCAAGGTACTGTCTGTTGAAAGAAAT
>CALCGD010000207.1 GCA_937900875.1 uncultured Flavobacteriales bacterium | reverse complement strand
GGTAATAGATTCTTCAATACTAAGTTCGGCAGGAGCTACAGCTGCAAGCACAAGCCAAAGGCCTACTAAAGCCAGCAATACGATGGCTAATACTTTTAAAAATTTCATGTGAATGGTGTTGGTTAGTTATAATGCAAAATAACGAAACTCCAATCTTTAAAGAACATTTCCGTTTATAAAATGGTTGTTTAAACATGGGCATCTCAAATGAAACTGTCATATAGTATCATTTCGATACATGATTTACAGTGGATGAAACAAGATTAGGCTCTATTGAAGAATCGAACAATGAAATTTGATTCAGTGCAGATTTAGCAAATAATGCTTGTGATAGAAGACATTTTTACCAACGTATCAGTTCTGAAAGATCTCCCAGAAGATCAACAGGAATTCCTGAACAGATATGTTCAATCCAAGCAATACCCAAAGAGCACATTCATTTACAATGTAGGCGAAGAGGCTGACTGGGTTTACTTCGTAACCGAGGGCGTTGTAAAAACAGGAACCATTAATGAAGATGGTAAAGAGGTCATAAAAAATATTCTTTATCCAGGGGAAATGTTTGGTGAACTTGGCCTATCGGGCATGTTAGAACGACCTGATTTTGCCTCCTCTTTAAAGTCTAATGTGGAGATTATTAGAATTCCTGTTAAGATTTTGAAGGACTTAATCACTCGCAATCCAGAAGTTGGATTGAGAATGATTGAAAAACTTGGAGCAAGAATTACTCGTTCTGAAAAGCGATTAGAACAACTTGTATTTGACGATGCTAGAACAAGAATTGTGGGCTTTCTACATGAACAGGCTGCTAAGAATGGCTTAAAATTCGCAGACGAAACACTTATTCGTCATGGTTTTACTCATCAAGACATGGCTAACATTACTGGAACATCTCGCCAGCTTGTTACAATCGTGTTAAACGAATTAAAAAAAGACAACCTTATAAACTTTGACCGGTCAAGTATCCTCATCCGCGATTTGGACAAATTGAAATAAACAGGTTTAGATTATGTTTGGCGCATGAAGCGCATCTTACTCATCACCTCTCTTTTACTTTTTGTTGGAATACTTGTTTTTGGCTTTTGGCCTATTTCATCCAAAAAGTTCGAAGTAACGTTTGACAAGGAGAAAATCTCTGCCAAAAAGAATTACCTGAATAGCCTGTCTGCGGATTCAATTCGCAGGCCTAACATCATAATCATAATGGCGGATGATTTGGGTAAAACAGACATTTCGCTATACGGCTCCCCTCCTATTCAAACTCCAAACATCGATTCCATTGGACTGAAAGGAATCACTTTTACGGAAGGGTATATTACTTCACCAATTTGTGCTCCTTCAAGAGCAGGAATGCTCACAGGCCGATATCAGCAACGCTTTGGTTTTGAGTATCAACCGCATGATAGGTATCCGAGAAACCGAATTGAAATGTTCGTTTACAAAAACTTCGTAGCTACCGGAGATTGGCTTGTGGCTGACCAAGTTGAATTTCCTCGTTTTCAAGACATCGTTAAGAATGGAATGCCACCTTCTGAAATTATGCTTGCCGAAATTCTTCAACGAAAAGGATACAACACAGGAATTGCAGGAAAGTGGCATTTAGGTTCTGGTGAGCACACTATACCAATCAATCGTGGATTTGATTATCAATATGGTTTTTATGAGGCCTATTCGCTTTACATGGCCGACACTAGTAATAAGGACATCATCAATCAGCGACACAAGGATTTTTCTGACCCATTTATTTGGGGCAAAGGGCGAACTGGCAATTGCGCCATCCGAAGAAACGATGAAGTAATTGATGAGAAGTTTTATTTGACTGATCGAATAGCGGAAGAAGCAAATGCGTTCGTTACCAAGCATAAAGACGAGCCTTTTTTCCTCTATGTGCCATTTTTGGCTCCGCATACCCCATTTCAGGCAACCAAAGCGTATTACGACAAATTAGAACACATTGAAGACAGAAACAAACGTGTTTACAACGCCATGATTTGGCAGTTAGACGATGCGGTTGGAAGTATTATCAATCACCTAGAAGAATCTGGATTGATGGAGAACACAATCGTGTTCTTTTTAAGTGATAATGGTGGAGCCACTTACACAAAAGCTACAGAAAATGCACCATTGAAGGGAGGTAAATTCACAAATTTTGAAGGTGGACTTAATGTGCCTTTCATGATTAGGTGGGACGGACATTTATCAAACGGTCGGCAATACAATGAGCCTGTGATCTCTATGGACATTTTTAGCACGATAATGGAGTTAACGGGCACTAATTATATTGACGAAAGACGTTTAGACGGAGTTTCCCTTCTTTCCGTTTTAAGTGACTCTGTTGCTGAACCAATCCATGAAAAGCTATGCTGGCGTTCTGGTTATAATAGAGCAATTCGTTCTGGAAACTGGAAACTGATTACAGATGGTTTAAGTGGTAATCATGCGCTATACGATTTAAAAAACGACAAGGAAGAACAGACAAATCTGTACGATTCGAATCCTGAAATTGTAAAACAATTGCAGGCAAAGCATGCCAAATGGGAATCTGAAATGTTGGACCCACAATGGCCCAGAGTGATGGATTTTAGATGGTGGGATGGCGATGAGCCGTACTACTTTCCACTTTAATTCGCGTCAATTAATTGCCCAGAACCTGCAATGTTTTGGATGATGCTTGGATTGCCTTTATAATACACATCTGCGGTTCCAGAAATGGATACATCAAGTTGGTTGTGAACAGAAGTTTGGATAAGTGCAGCGCCCGAAACATTAATAGATACATTCTGGTTTTGCAATCCGTAGCTAAAAACGCTTCCAATACCAGAAATATTCATGATGTGAG
>CALCGD010000206.1 GCA_937900875.1 uncultured Flavobacteriales bacterium | reverse complement strand
GTACAATCGTAACTGCAGATATTGCTACTGGTGGTGTTACTAGTACTAACATCTTAGATGGAACCATCGTTCCAATAGATATAGCTACGGGAGGTGTAAATAGCACAAACATTCTTGACGGAACCATTGCCGCAGAGGATGTTGGCGCGGGTGGTGCTGGGCAGATTCTTGCTACAGATGCGACAGGTACAAGTGTGTCATGGGTCAATCCTACGAGCGCAATCCCTGGGTTAAGTGATGGCGATGACGACACTAGAGTTCTAGTTGAGGCAAATCCAGACGAGGACAAAATCCGATTTGACACTCAAGGTTCAGAGCGAATGATTATTGACGAAACCGGAAATATTGGTATTGGGACTACAGCTCCAACCTACAAGTTGGACATTGAGGGTGACCTTGGAATTAATGGACGCATTTATCATAATGACGATCCGAACACCAGTATTCAGTACACCCCAGACAGATTAAGAGTTTATGCAGGAAACTTAAGTGCCTCTTGGATTGACATCCAAAATGCTGCTTTAGAAATGGCTATTAATGAAGATGGAATTCAGCGAGACTTCAGAGTAGAATCTGGTTCTGACGCCAATGCCTTAATAGTTGTTGGTTCTTCTGACAATGTGGGTGTAGGAACAGCTGCTCCGGCCACTAAATTCGAAGTTGCTGGAACGGCTAGAGTAACCGAATTGAACGTTGGCGGAAATTATTCTTTACCAACTGCAGACGGTTCGAATACCTACTTAATGCAAACCGATGGGGCAGGCTCCGTTGTTTGGGTTGACCCAACCTCCGTTTTAACAGCCGTTCCAACAATATTAAGTGATGCTGACCTTGACACCAAAATTGAAGTTGAGCAAAGTGCCGATGAAGATCACATTAGAATGAGCACTGTTGGAGTTGAAAGACTGACAATTGATGATGCGGGTCAAGTTGGT
Organism: uncultured Flavobacteriales bacterium; assembly: GCA_937900875.1. Classification (GTDB taxonomy): domain Bacteria; phylum Bacteroidota; class Bacteroidia; order UBA10329; family UBA10329; genus UBA10329. The sequence continues at coordinate 3,689 of CALCGD010000206.1, read as the reverse complement.
ATTGGAACGAATACTCCAGACAGAGACCTTCACATTGCAAATGACAATGGCGGTACGCTAGTCCTTACTAGAAACGATGGGTCTCCCGTTACATCTGGTTCTACCTTAGGAGAATTAATGTTTGATAGTGAGGCGGACTCTGGCCCATCGCCAAATGATGCAAGTGCTGTTATTAGAGGTATTGCCTCAGTAACACAAGGTGATAGCGATAAAGGCGGGCATATGGCTTTTCTAACCAAGACAAGTTCAACAGATAATACTGCCGCAGCATCTGAGAGAATGAGAATTACAAGTACTGGTGATGTAGGAATAGGAACCGCAACTCCAACCGAAGCTGTCGAGGTAGAAGGTGCTTCGCCTAGCATACTAATAAGCAACACAGCTGAAACAAACGCAGGCCTTATGTTCCATGATTCTCAAGCTTCTCCTACATCACAATTGGCTGGTATGCAATTCAATTCTGGATCTGACAATGATCTTAGTTTTTATAACAATAGCTCGGGTGCTCGAATGGTTATTGAAAATTCTGGTGAAGTTGGAATCGGCACAAGCAATCCAGCTCATCCATTGGAAGTTGCCGGTAATGAACTGGTAACAGGTAGGTCATATATTGGAACTACTGATGCATATTTCTATAGAGATGCAGCAAACAGAATTGCAACTCCAGATATGTTTTACGTTCAGGCTAGCAGCCCAAACACATACCTATACTCGACCAATACGTTTTTGGGCAACTCTTCTGGAGATAACATTTACTTGAGAGCTAATCGTTTTAACTGGACTTCCGGTTCTGGTGGTGAAATCACAACTGGAGGTAATTTGGGTCTTGGAATGACGGCCCCTGAATTCAAGGTTCAAATAAACCACGATGGGAATGCGAAGGCCGGAAACAACGTAGACGTTTCAAACTTAGCCATGAAAATCGGTCACACTACCGAAACTGGAGGCTATGCCTCTGGCCTAGGGTTTGGACGCTCCGGAGTTCAATCGAACGTTGGTGGCGCGATTATATTTGAAAGAATTGGGTCTCAGTCAAACGGACACTTGCATTTTGCCACCAAAAACACAAGTGTTTCTGGAGGTGATATTCCAATTAGAATGACCCTTTCTGATGCTGGTAGATTAGGTGTTGGAACTACAGCACCTGACCACACCTTAGATGTAGTAGGAAACGCTGAGATTTCCGCACTTGCCGGTTCTGGAAACAGAGTGGTACAGGCCGATGCAAGTGGAACATTGATTGTGTCAAACAACTTACCAGCCAATGATGGTAGCTACATATGGAATAGCACAGCTGGACAGGGAGCGAACTTCAGAATTAGTGGAGTCGGTTATGTTTCTACCCTTTATGATTACAATAGCTCTACCTACTATTGGAATGGTGCATCTTCAGCTTCTATGCGCGTAGAGGGAAATATTTATATCGGATATGGCTCCAATAGTGACGATGACCTCATCTATTTTGACCGGAACGGTGAATATTTGATGTGGTACAACTCTGGCAACTATTTCCGTGTGAGTGACGATTTTGCCGCTGACTACAGTATCAGAGTTGGAAACGTCAGTGGATCGGATGACGATTACTTGTACTTTGATGCTACAGCAGAGTATATCCGATGGGACAACTCACCTGGCGAATTCGATGTCTCGGATGACTTTAATATGCAAGGCAATGACCTTTATTACGTTGACCAGGCTTTCATAGACGACCTCTACGCATACGGCACCGATACATATATTGAAGTATGGGATGAGTTTGATATGAATGATAACAGTATCCTTGATGCAAATGACGTACAAGTAAACACACTTTACGACCCTGAAGACTCTTGGGTATACGTACCTGATAATATGTATTGGAACTCGCCTAACGCAAGCTACGATGTAAACATGGGCTATTATGGTTCTTATCCAGCCATCTATACGCCTGGCAATTATCAAGGATACTTAGGGACCTATTACAATCGGTGGCGATATAGTTATACGTATTATGAATATCGTCAATACGAGTATAATTACTCAGACCGAAGAATGAAGGAAAACATCAGGCCGCTTACCAATACAGGTAGTTTGAATAAGATTATGCAATTGGAAGGAATGAAGTACGACATGATTCCAGAAAAACTTCAAAATTTAGGCAGAATGGACGCTTCCGAACTTCCTGAGGGCGCAAATACAGAGCCTGCCAAACTAGATGAAGGACCAATGAAAGACAACCTCGGTTTCATTGCACAAGACTTAATGCTGGTTATTCCGGAAATGGTCGAATATGATGAAGAACATGATGTTTACATGATTAAGAATTACGAGCAAATGTTCCCGGTAGTTGTAGAAGCTATGAAGGAGCAACAAGCACAAATTGAATCACAAGACCAAAAAATAGCCAATCTCGAGGTGTTAATTCAACAGCTGCTTCAGGAGAAAAAATAATTCTTCTCAAATATTTAGTTTCCGAAAGAGGCCTTTACCAGGCCTCTTTCTTTTTTGTCGTACAAATTTTTAACCCAGTCTTTATACTTGTTGTTATTTTTTAAATTGACAACTATCATTTTACAAACTAATCGATTTGAAGTTATTTGTGTAACATCCATTATCTTTGCTAGGCAAAGCCCAAACGAGATGTCATGAAAAAACTACTATTATTTTCGATTGTATTATTTGGTTCTCCATTTTTATTAACGGCCCAAAACGTAGGTGTTGATGTTGCGCTTCCAAGTCAGAAGTTGGATGTTGCAGGAGCTATCAGGCTCGGTTCAACCACTAACGGAGTAGCAGGATCGATGCGCTGGACAGGAACCAACTTCGAAGTTCACAACGGAACTCAATGGATAACCTTTGGTGCAGGAACCGATAATGACTGGGCCGTGGTAGGGAATAACATGTATTCTGAGCCATCGGGTAATGTCGGTATCGGCATCGCTTTACCGGTCGCCAAGTTCCAAGTAGTTGGTACTTCAAGGCTATCCGCCTTGAACATCAATGGCAATTACAGCTTTCCAACAATTGATGGAGGCGCTGGTTTCGTGCTTACTACCAACGGTTCTGGTGTGGTAACCTGGTCTAACCCAGCACTTGTGGGAGACATTACAGCGGTTGTTGCAGGCGCGGGATTAATTAACGGTGGAACAAGTGGGTCGGTAACCTTAGATGTAAACCCTGGTGATGGAATAGTTATTACTAGCGATGCTGTAACAGTACAAGCGTCTGATCTTGAAGGTGACGGTCTTTCTGTTACAAGCAACAACTTTAATGTAAATGTTGACAACAGTACTATCGAAATAAATGCAGATGCCTTGAGGGTTAAAGCAAATGGCATTACCAGTACACAAATTGCCACAGGCGCAGTTACTACTGCAGAAATTTTAAATGGAACAATTCTAACTAGCGATATTTCTGTTGGAGGTGTTACTAGCAGCAATATATTGGATGGTACAATCTTAACGGGAGATATTTCTGTTGGGGGAGTTACAACTTCAAATATTCTCAACGGTACCATTTTGGGGCAGGATATTGCGCCATCCACCGTGGTTAATCAAGTGTTGACCACCACAGTTGCAAGTACAACGGTAGCATGGGCTAATCCAGCCACCTTAACAACAGTACTACAAGATGGAGATGCTGATACCAAAGTAACGGTAGATGTGGGCGGAGTGGATGAAGACCATATTCGACTTAGCACTTTTGGCACA
>CALCGD010000205.1 GCA_937900875.1 uncultured Flavobacteriales bacterium | reverse complement strand
AGTTGCGCTTTGACCACAACATTATATATGAGGAAAAAGACAGCATTGGAAAGCGTTACCGTAGACAAGATGCCATCGGAACTCCTTATTGTATTACCATAGACCACGACACCTTGGAAGACGGTGCGGTTACACTTCGTGACCGTGATACCATGCTACAAGAGCGTGTTCCAATTGAAAATCTATCTCAATTAGTTGAGGAGAAGGTTGGAATGAGGAAGGTGTTGGAGCAGATAGGATAATCAACCATTAAACTGGCTCATTACAAAGCCAAGTTCCATAGTGCCGAAGGCTAAAGCAGCATCAGCGGCCTTTTCAATTTTTGGATTGATGATGTCGAGGTCTTTCTTTGTCCACTCGCCTAGCACGTAATCTACCTGCTGGCCTTTGCCAAACTCGTTTCCAACTCCAAAACGTAATCGTGGATAATCCTGTCTGCCTAAAACTTGGTTGATGCTTTTTAGCCCATTATGTCCGCCATCGCTGCCTTTGGCGCGAATCCGAATTACACCAGTTTCCAGAGCAATATCATCCGTTATAATTAGAACCTTATCTACAGGAACTTTTGTTTCGGCCATCCAATATTGAACTGCCTTACCACTCAAATTCATGTAGGTAGATGGCTTAACCAAAACATAGATTCGACCTTTGTGCTTTACCTCGCACATATCGCCCAAACGGCTGGGCTTAAAACTAGAAGTGGACGCCTTAGCAAAGGCGTCCACTATCTTAAATCCTATGTTGTGACGGGTTTCGGCATACTCGCTGCCAATATTACCCAACCCAACAATGAGGTACTTCATGTTTATTCAGCTGCTGCTTCTGCTGCTGGTGCGTCTCCGCCTTCGGCAGATGCTTCTTCACCTTCAGCGCCTGCTTCTTCACCTTCAGCTCCTTCAATTTCAGCTTCAACCAATGCACCACGCTTCATACGTACAGCAACAATAATTTGACTGTCATCTGCAAGGAAAGCTACTCCAGGTATTTTCAAGTCTCCAATTTTGAATGACTTACCTATAGCAAGGTCAGATATATCAAGTTCAATAAAGCTTGGCATGTCTTTCGGCAAGCCCTGAACCTTCACGTTTCTTCTTACAATTCTTAAACGTCCACCAGCTAAAACACCTTTAGACTGTCCTTTTGTAAGGATTGGCAAAGTCAATTTAACAGGGCGTCCAGCTAATTCTTGAAAGTCAACATGCACAATTCTATCCGTTACTGGATGAAATTGAATTGCCTTTAGAATTGCAGAAATAGCTTGGCCATCTACATCAAGATTTACGATGTACTGATTTGGCGTGTATACCAATTTGCTGAATTGTCTTTCGTCTATTTCTAGATGAGTTTCTTCTTTACCTCCGTAGACGATGCATGGAACCAAACCAGCTCTACGAGCGATTTTTGCATCGGCTTTCCCGAGGGACTTCCTTTTTGATCCTGTTATTGAGATCGATTCCATTGTTGATTGTTTTTGTTGATTATTACTTGATTAAAAAATGAATTTGGTGCTGATAGACTCGTAGTTGTGAGCCTTCTTAATTACATCAGCAAACAGAGGCGCTACAGAAAGCACCGTTATTTTTTTGTTCTCTTGTTTAAGAGGAATAGTATCTGTTGTAACCAATTCTGTAATTCTAGAATTGGTAATGTTTTTATGAGCGTCTCCAGAAAGAAGCGGATGAGTAATGCAAGCACGTACGGTTTTTGCTCCGTGCTCTAGCATCATTTCGGCCGCTTTGCAAAGTGTGCCTCCGGTATCGATAATGTCGTCTACAAGCACCACATCTTTCCCTTCAACATCTCCAATCACAGTCATGTCTGCAACTTGGTTCGCAACCTTACGCTGTTTGTAGCAGATTGCCAGGTCAACGTTAAGTGCTTTGGCATAAGCGTTAGCTCTTCTAGTACCTCCAACATCTGGCGTGGCCATCACCAAATTATCAATGTCCATGCTTTCCTTAAGATGATTAAGGAACAAGTACGAACCAAAAAGGTGATCCACTGGCACATCAAAGAATCCCTGAATCTGATCAGCATGAAGGTCCATTGTCATTACACGCGTAACGCCAGCAGCTTCTAAAAGATCAGCCATCAACTTTGCCCCAATTGGTACTCTAGGCTTTACTTTTCTATCCTGTCTTGCCCATCCGAAATAAGGAATAACCGCTACAATTCTTTTTGCCGATGCACGCTTTGCAGCGTCAATCATTAAGAGCAATTCCAGTAAATTATCGCCAGGAGGAAAGGTGGATTGAATGATAAAAACATCATCTCCACGAATAGACTCTTCGAAACAAGGCTCGTACTCACCATCTTTAAATCGTAAGGTGGTCTGGTTACTCAAAGGTTGGCCGTAGCTCTCTGCAATCTTTTCAGAAAGGTAACTTGTGGCTTCTCCAGTAAACAGCTTAACGTTAAAAGGCATAGTCGGTTCCTTGATTTTTAAGGGGTTGCGAAAGTATGAAATTTGTTACCTATTTCCGAGGTAAAAGAGCACTGCTTTTCGAAAGTGCTTTTCTATAAGCGAAAAACGTATAAATTTGCCGCCCCAATTCACTTGCCGAAGTGGCGGAACTGGTAGACGCGCACGACTCAAACTCGTGTTCCTTTGGAGTGCCGGTTCGATCCCGGCCTTCGGTACTAAAACCTCGATACTGAAAAGTGTCGGGGTTTTTTGTTGAACATCATTAGCTTCGCAAACTCGATGCACGAAGGATTTATAAAATACGACAACCCCGAAAAACAGGACCGCTACGACCGTGCCTATTTACGCATGGCCTTAGAATGGGCTAAACTGTCTCATTGCAGTCGCAGACAGGTTGGTGCTATTGTGGTAAAAGAGGGGCAAATTATTGCCGATGGTTATAACGGAACTCCCTCAGGTTTCGATAATTGTTGCGAAAACGACAACGGAGAAACTCATTGGTACGTGCTTCATGCCGAGGCAAATGCCATCATGAAAGTTGCACGTTCTATGAACAGCGCACGCGATGCAACTCTTTACCTCACCATGTCGCCTTGTAAGGATTGCAGTAAGTTGGTACACCAAGCTGGTATAAAGAGATTGGTTTTTATCAATGGTTATAAAGATCAAAGTGGAGTAGACTTTTTAAAGGAAGCAGGCGTTGAAGTGGTACAGGTAGAAAATGTTACGGTTACCGGTACCGATTAGTCAAATGTTTATCTCTGTTTAAACTCAAATCAAAAGCTTTAAAAGATGATGCAGTTGTTGTACCGAATCGTTTATAGTTCGGGAGTTAACTACTTAGTACGGAACATAAACAAGATGCTATATCCTGTTTTACCAATCATTAGAATGCCACCATCTGGCAAGCTTACACTGAGCCTAAAAAGCGGCAAAAAACTCAAATTCTACACCAACCAAACAGACCATGTAAGCTTTATTGTGTTTTGGAATGGGCTATACAAGTATGAGTATGTAGAAATGTTTGAAGATATTATTGGCAAGTGCAGAGGGTTTTTAGACATAGGGGTCAATGGCGGTTTATACTCGCTTGTAGCCGCATCTACTTCTGAGGATATACAGATTTTAGCATTCGACCCAACCGAGGCGGCAAGTTTTTACTTCAAGAAAAACATAGCAGCCAATGGTTTTGAAAAAAGCATCGATTTTAGGCAAATGGCCATGTCAGATAAGGATGGCGAGGCAACCTTCTTTAATGTGAGGTATCCGAAATACAAGTATTTGGAACACAATTTAGGAGGCTCATCTAGCTTTGTTGTTCAACCTAAAGAGTTTACCGAACTAAAAGTTGAGCTAACATCTGTAGATCAATTCATCGCGAACAAAAGACCCGATTTTAAGGTTGATTTTGTGAAGATTGATGCAGAAGGAGCAGAGCCGATGATTCTTTTCGGAATGAAAAAAACCATACTAAAAGACCAGCCAATTGTGGTTTGCGAAGTGCTGCACGATGAGGTTTTGAAAGACATGGAATCTGAGTTAAAGGCGCATGAATATGCTTTTTACTTCCATCTAAAAGATGGACTTAAGCAAGTGGATTCTTTGAAGCGAAAAGATGAGTTTGACGATGTGAGAAATTGCTTTTTCGTGCCTAAATCGCGCAAGCATTTAATTGAAAAATGGGTGATAGACTAGAACTATAGATGAGCGATAACCGATTAAAGATTTTCATTTATTACCCCATTGTGTTGGCCATGGTGTTGGCTTGTGGCATTTATTTAGGCTCAATTTTGGGCATCGGATTTATTCCAGGTAGTGTTGTTGAATCATCCAATTCTAATTCAAAAAAGATTACCAACCTGCTCAATTATGTGCAGGAAGAGTATGTAGATACAATTGATTTGGACGGTCTGACCGAGTCAACAATCATAAAAATGTTGGATCAACTCGATCCGCATTCAGCATACATTCCAGCGCGAGATTTAGATGCGATGAATGAGCCATTGAACGGAAACTTTGATGGAATTGGTGTAGAATTCAACATCATTAGCGATACAATTGTGGTTGTTGCTCCTATTAATGGAGGTCCGTCAGAAAAATTAGGAATACGCTCTGGCGATAGAATAGTAACCATTGAAGACAGCCTTATTGCAGGCATTGGCATCACCAATAAGGACGTAATGTCCATGTTGAGAGGAGAACGTGGTACAATAGTGAAGATTGAAATTTTTAGAAGAGGTGTTAAGAAGCTTCTACAGTTTGACATAGAGCGAGATAAGATTCCAATTTATAGTGTTGATGCTGGTTACATGGTGAATAAGAAGGTTGGTTACATCAAAATCAGTCGATTTGGAGCTACAACATTTGATGAGTTTCTCGAAAAACTAGACAAGCTAAAAGATGATGGAATGGAATCGCTCATTCTAGATTTAAGAGGAAACCCAGGAGGCTACCTAAATGCCGCAATTAATATTTGCGATGAGTTCTTAAAAGAAGGTCAGCTTATTGTCTATACAGAAGGAAGATCTAGACCAAAGGACAGCGCTTTTGCTACGAGAAACGGAGATTTTGAAAAAGGAAAGTTGGCCGTTTTGGTTGACGAAGGTTCAGCATCGGCTTCAGAAATTGTTTCGGGTGCAGTACAGGATAATGACAGAGGAGTAATTATCGGAAGAAGAACGTTTGGGAAAGGGTTGGTTCAGGAGCAAGTGCAATTGGCGGATGGCTCTGCCGTTAGGTTAACCATTGCGCGGTATTATACTCCAACCGGCCGATGCATTCAGCGACCTTACGGAGCGGATGATGATTATTATGGAGACTATTTCGACCGTATTAAAAGCGGTGAGCTTTATGAACAGGATAGTATGGTTATCGATAAAACGGACCGATTTGTAACGCCTGGTGGGAAAGTGGTTTACGGTGGTGGTGGAATTATGCCAGACATATTTGTAGCTGTAGATACCACTTGGTATACAGAGTTTTATGCTCAATTGCTGAACAAAGGATTGCTGCGAGAATACGCGGTTAATTACTCTTCGCGAAACGCAGCGAAAATCGCAGCGTTCGAATCTGCTTCTGATTTCAAGAAAAATTTTACGTTTTCAAGTGCAGACTTTGCAGACCTAGTCGCATTTTCTAAGGCCAAAAAGGTTGACGTGCAAGATGCGGAAAAGGCCAAGGAGGATGTGCTTCGGAATTTGAAAGCGCTAATTGC
>CALCGD010000204.1 GCA_937900875.1 uncultured Flavobacteriales bacterium | reverse complement strand
TAGAATAGCATGAAAAAAGTCATCTTAACATTAGTAGCATTTGGCTTTGTGTTCAACTCAATGGCACAGCGATTTGGCTACGTTGATTCAAACTATATTCTTGAAAGCATTCCAGAATATCAGCAAAAACAAAATGAACTGAACGAAATTTCGGTTCAGTGGCAAGAAGAAATTGAAAAGATGTATGCCGAAATAGATAGGATGTATAAAGACTATCAGGCAGAGCAAATTTTGCTTACAGATGATATGAAGCGCAAGCGTGAGCAAGCTATCATAGAAAAAGAAAAAGAAGCGAAAGAAAAGCAAAAGCAACGATTTGGATTTCAGGGAGACCTGTTTCAAAAGAGACAGCAATTCACAAAACCGATACAAGACAAGGTATATGCGGCTATAAAGGAGATTGCCGATGCTAGAGGATATGCGGTGATTTTTGATAAGGCTGGTACGTTAACCATGCTGTATACATCGGCTAAGTATGATTTAAGTGAAGACGTTCTTGATGAGTTGGGGTATTCTGTCAAGACCGAGGATAAATAATTTCTAATATTGCGCCCCGAAAAACACGAAAAATGAAAAAAGTACTTGTAGTTATTATTGCTTTGATGATGGCAGCGCCAACCTTTGCTCAGCAAAAGTTTGGTCATATCGATTCATCAGCATTGTTGGATTTAATGCCAGAAAAAGCCAAAGCAGAGAAAGAGTTGGAAGCCTTTGCTAAGGAGTTTCAGTCTGCTTTAGAGGCAATGGCGAAAGAATACGAAACGAAGGTTCAGGCTTTTCAAACAACCGAAAAGGACATGATTAAAACCGTTCGCGATACGAAAGTTCGTGAGATTTCTGATTTGGAACGAAGAATTCAAGAATTTCAGCAGCAAGCTCAGGAGGAAATTGGCAAGAAAGAACAGGAAGTTCTTACTCCAGTTATCGATAAGGCTAGAAAAGCTATTGATGAAGTAGCAGTTGCTAAAGGATACACTTACATTTTTGATAGCTCTCTTGGAGTATTGCTTTACTCTAAAGACAGTGAGGACGTAATGGCAGACGTTAAAGCCAAGCTTGGCCTTTAAGAACATTTAGCATACATTTTACGAAAGACCTGCCTACCTTGGGCAGGTCTTTTTTTATGGATAATAGACCTATTGGCATATTCGATTCGGGCATTGGAGGACTGACCATTGCTAAAGAGCTTCATCGGGTTTTACCCAATGAATCGATGCTCTATTTTGGCGACACAGCCCACTTGCCTTACGGTGATAAGTCACCTGAAACTATCATTGGTTATTCGATAGCCATTACCGATTTCTTACTTAAAAACAATTGCAAAGCCATTTTAATAGCTTGCAATTCTGCTTCATCAACAGCGTACGATGATGTGTTGAAAAGGGTGCCCGAGGGCATGCCAGTGTTTAATGTAATTGACCCCTTAATTAGTTACATAAGTAAGCGCTTTCATGCAGAGAAAGTTGGAGTTATTGGAACGCGTGCCACAATTGGAAGCCATGTTTACCTGAACCGTACAAGAGAGGCTGACCCATCTATTATTTTGGTTGAAAAGTCTACAGCGTTGCTAGCCGCCATGATTGAAGAAGGTTTTCATGACAATGATATTAGCCAAGCGGTAATTCAAGCGTACTTAGAAGACAGCCGATTTGAAGGAATAAAGGCGTTGGTTCCTGCTTGTACTCATTATCCGCTTATTGCTGACGAAATATCCACCTACTTTAAGCATCAGGTTGAGATTGTTGATGCACCAAATATCATTGCAGAACAGGTTAAAACTGCACTGGCAGAGAAAAACATACTAGGCAATTCTTCCGAAGCTAATTTGCATTTTATGGTATCCGACCTAACGGCCTCTTTCCAGAAAAGTGCAGCTATTTTCTTTGGCGAGAAAGTGAGTTTAGAAGAGAAACGACTTGTTCAGTGACCAGAGGAATACCACCCGCTGTACATCACATACTTACTCGCAATTTCTTTAAGCATTTCTTGAGAAGCGTGAGGGTCTAATTCTTTCACCTTTTTTGCAGGGGTTCCTGCATAAATACAGTTTGGGTCTAATACCATTCGCTCGAGTACAACCGCACCAGCCGCCACAATAGTACCAGATGGTACAATTGCTTCGTCCATCACAATAGCCCCCATGCCAATCAGCACATTATCGTGCAACACACAACCATGAATTATGGCATTGTGCCCAACCGTAACATCATTTCCTATTCTTGTTGGGCTTTTTTGGAAGGTTCCATGTACAACTGCTCCGTCCTGAATGTTTACTCTATCGCCTAGGATTAAGTCATTTACATCTCCCCTGAGGACAGAATTATACCAGAAACTGCAGTTGTCGCCAGCAACCACTCTTCCAATTATGGTGGCGTTTTCTGCTACAAAACAGTCTTTTCCAAGCTGTGGAGTCGCACCATTTAACGTTCTTACTAGTCCCATCTAAAACAACCTATATTGAATTCAAGCGTTAAATAAACGAAACGCTGGTCGAACTGACCTTTTATCGACCAAATAGGCGATAGATTTTGTGTAAAATTGTAAAGCGTGAAAAATAACCTCCAAACAATCCTCAAATTTGCATTGCTGAGCCTGTTTATGGTCGGCAGCTTGAGCCTTTTTGCTCAAGAATGCGGAATTATTTATGTCTCGCCTAATGGCGCTAATACTGGTACAACAGGTACAAGAGACAATCCTGCTGCATTCATGTATGCTTTCACTTTGGTGAACCCTGCAAATAATCATGTTCGTATGGCGCATGGATTGTATGAGCTTACTGCACCACTTGAAATTCCATCTGACATTGTAATTGAAGGTGGGTTTGAAGAAGGGACATGGTACAAGACTAATGCAGACACAACGATTTTGCACCGCGATAACAGCAATTATGATCCTGTAAACAAAGCTTTGGTGGGAATTACAGCGGTAGGCCAAAGTAATTTTCGCCTCCAAGATATTACACTTAAAGTAGATGATGCTCCGGCAAATGGCGTGTCTATTTACGGCATGTACATAGCCAATTGTACCGACTATTACATTTCTCGTTGCATAGTTTTTACGGGAGATGCTTCAGATGGACTGCCAGGTACCACCGGTCAGCAAGGACTGCCTGGTTCTGACGGATTAAACGGTGAAACAGGGCAGGATGAAGGACCGTGCTGCAGGGCTGGTGGTGTTGGTGCATCGGGTAGTTTTCCTGGTAGTAATGCTGGTGGAGGTGGTGGAGATGGTGCCGAATGGGGTGGGTTTGTAGTTACCGAGGTGTGCGTTCCAATTATCAATCTGTGTGAATGGATTGTTGCTCCCGATAGTGAATACACCAACCCTGGAGATGACGGAGAAGATGGCCAAGGTGGAGGTTCCGGACAAGGGGGCCAGCACGGAGTAGGGCTTTGCGAGTTAACATATGCTCAAACCAATTGCCAAGCTCAGGCCACCAATCACGGGGCTGATGGAACAGTAGGTTTAGAAGGTGTTGATGGTGGACCCGGAATACAAGGGTACGGTACATATGGAGGCGGATTTTATCTGCCAGGAATTGGAGAAGAAGGAGATCCCGGGCAGACTAATGGTGCTGGTGGAGGCGGAGGCGGAGGCGGAGGTGCCAAAGGCTGCGAACCTGCTGCATTGGACCCATACTTTCCAACTTTTGGTTCTAGTCCTTATAACGGAGATACTGCCTATAACACGGCAGGAACAGGCGCTGGCGGTGGTGGTGGTGGCGAAGGTGGCCAAAATGGTACAGGCGGTCTTGGTGGCGAAGGTGGCGGAGGTGTTTTCTGCATTTTCACATACAACAATGGTACAAATGGCGTAATTCAAGATATACAGTATTTGCCTGGATATGGCGGCCAAGGTGGTTCTGGCGGAGGCGGTGGACCTGGCGGATTTGGCGGTCAGGGTGGACTAGGAGGACATTTAGGAAACAATGGTCCGATTCATAGTTGCAATAATGGCGAAGGCGGTGACGGAGGCCCAGGTGGACCTGGAGGTATTGGAGGTCAAGGAGGAAAAGGTTCGGATGGAATTGTAAAACAACTCTACCAATTGGATGGAACACTGGTGTTAGATCCTAATATTTATAATCCTTGGGAACCAGAGATTAGAGTGGAATATTTTGGTTGTACAAACTCAAATGTTCGAGTCGAGACAGATGCGACAGGTGTAATAAACTGGATATTTGGCTTCGGAGCTGAGCCACAGAATAGCACCGAGCAAATTGATACGGTACAATATTCTGGATTGTTAGGCTCAAGAAATTTAACCTTGATTGTTGATGGAGTGCCGTATTTCTATGCCAACTACATCTTGGTTGAAGAGGATTTTGACCCGCCAGTAATTGATGCTACTCGAACTACTTTGTGTGCAGGAGAAACCACCGATTTGTCTACCACTTTCGATGGAGACACGTACGAATGGACAATTCCTGGAGGCTCAATAAATACCAGTACAGATCAGAATCCAGGTACGGTAACCTTTGCCGATCCTGGAGATTATATAGTAGAGTTGGTTACAACAAGTTGTTGCGGCATTTCTAAAACCACCGATACTATTCATGTTCTTGCACAAGTGGAGGTAGATTTAGGAGAAGACCTGAGAGCTTGCTTCCTAGGCGAACTACCCGTTTTAGATGGAAACGGCAATGACGGGGCTACTTACGCTTGGCAGTTGGATGGATTTCCAACAGGATTACCGTTTCAATATTTAGAAACAACCACGACAGGAACCTATTCCGTAGAAGTTAGCTATGGCCCTGGTTGTTCAGGAACGGATGAAGTGGAAGTTGAGATATATACTATTTCACCAGTTGATTTGGGGGAAAATCAAGCAATTTGTCCTGGCAATCCCTTGCCAGTCTTAAATGCTGGTATTGAGGATGCAGATTACAGTTGGACAGTGGGCGGGAACCCAATAGGAACGAATGACATTGAGCTAGAAGTTAATTTACCTGGTGTATATGCTGTATCTGTAATAGAGGAAGATGGGTGCGCTGGAGAGGATGAAATTGAAGTACTGATAAGTGAGCCTAGTGTTTTCTTAGGTGCGGACATTAATGTTTGCGAAAACGAGCAATTCCCTACGCTTAATGCGCTTAATCAAGGCTCAACTTACGAGTGGTTTTACGAGGGAATAACGATACCTGGAGAAACAGCCCAGACATTGCAAACCTCTCAAGGTGGCATTTATGATGTAATCATCACCAACCAATATGGTTGTGAGGCTACTGATCAATTACAGATAAACACCTTCCCACAACTAAATGCAGCGTATTCTGGTCCCACAACTACAACTCTTGGTGCCGTTGTGTCTTTTCAAGACTTAACCACACCAGCGGTTTCTGCTTGGACATGGAACTTTGGAGATGGAACACCAATTGTTACTCAGCAAAACCCAAGTCATGCGTTTGCACAAGTTGGACCCCGCCCTGTTTTTATGATAGCCTCAAATGGAATTTGCTCAGATACTGCCTATGGCCAAGTGAACGTAAATTGGGATTGTACGCAACTTGGACTTACAGCTTCTTTCAATACCAGCACCGATACGGTAGTTCTTTCTGGTTTGGGAAATGTTGAGCTGACCAATACAAGCTTGAATGCCGAAGAGTATTCTTGGAATTTTGGTGACGGAACAGGACTCGACCCAACAGTTAACCCTATTCATGTGTATTCGACCGCTGGCACGTACACCATTACGCTTACATCCATCAACTACAACTGTACAACCACCACCACGCAAACTATTGTGGTTGTTCCGTTTGGTGTTGGTATTGAAGAAGTGTTGGGCGATGACCACTTGGTTGTTTACCCAAACCCTAATACAGGCATGTTTGCCGTTGAGATTGAACTCGAAGCTCCTTCTGATCTCGTTGTCACTTTGAACAATGTTTTAGGACAGCGTGTTTATAAAACCACTGCCGAACAGAAAAGCTATTGGAGAAAGGATTTTGACCTTAGCTCGTATGTAAAAGGAGTGTATTTGCTTTCAGTGTCGACCAACAAAGGCGTGCTGCATCGCAGAATTATCATTAAATAACTCATGGAAAAACAGATTCCCTACTCGATTTACGCAGAAAGTACGCCCAATCCAGCCACAATGAAATTTGTGGCCAACAGAGTTTTGTTGGAATATGGCTTGGCCGAATATACTAGCATGGAAGACGCTAAGGGAAGTCCCATGGCTACGAAACTATTTGGGTTTCCATTTGTAACTGGAGTCTTCATTCAATCCAATTTCATCACCATTATGAAATCTGACATGATAGGTTGGGAAGATGTAGTTTTGGAGCTTCGCGAGTTTGTGAGAGACTACTTAAATGAAGGCGGAATTGTGGTTGCCAATCTTGAAGACGGGGCCGTTCAATCAAACGAGGAGATTGCTGCTACCTCAGTTCACGCGGAACCTACCTCCGACCTGGAAGAAAAAATCATTGCTATTCTAGATGCTGAGATAGCACCAGCAGTTGCTCAAGATGGCGGAAACATCACCTTTAAAACTTACGATAAAGGAGTTGTAAGTGTGGTACTTAGAGGCGCTTGCAGCGGTTGTCCATCATCTACCGTTACGCTTAAAAATGGTATCGAAACATTGCTGAAGTCTAGATTACCTGGCGAGATTACCGAAGTAGTTGCGGTAAATGGATAACAATTAAGGAGAATGTCGGCAATATGCTGTCTGCTCCAAACAGTTCAGAATAAATTAGATTCAAAATATTAAAAATGAGAATACTTACCCTTTTGCTTATTGCATTTTCAATTTCAGTTAATGCACAAACAGCCACCAATTTTAATATCGATGACATCGATAATGTGAATCGAGACCTGTTTACTGAACTAGATAACGGAAATATTGTGGTACTCAAATTTTTCACCAATTGGTGCTCAATTTGCAACAATACCGCAGACGAAGTAGTGGCTATTTACAACGGATATCAAACTAATGGAGACCCAGTGGTTTTTTGGGCTTTAGACCGTGATCAGAACGAAACAAACGTTCATGCTACAACCTACCGAGACAACAACAGCATACCGTTTCCTGTAATTGGTGAGGCTTATCCAATAGCTCAGCAGTTTAACGTTGTTTATCAGCCTGAGTATTACATTGTGAGACCAGATAGGAGTTACGTAAAGAGAACTAATTATTCTAGCATGAACACAGCTGTTGATGAAGCATTGGCGAGCATTGCTACAGGAATCAACGATGTTTCTAAGGAATTAGAAATTGTTTTAGCTGGAAGTAACATTACTTGGAACGCAGATAACTCTGAGTTAGCTACAATCGTTATTACCGATGCTAGCGGACGAGAGGTTCTAAACCAAGTTGTTTCAGGTCAGCAAACTGTTTCCATTAACGATTTCAACGCTGGAGTTTACCTATACACCATGGAGCAGGACGGAAAGATTTTTTCTTCAGGGAAAATTGGTTTAATCAAGTAAGCCCGTTTGTGGGAAAACGAAAGCAGGTAGATCCGGCTGAGAAAAAGCTTTTTGGTCAGTTAAACCGGACAAACCCAAGAGTATTAGACGGTCTTTTTCAGGATGCGCATGAAGAAGCTTTTTCATGTATTAACTGCTTGGAATGCGCCAACTGCTGTACCACCACAGGCCCGCTTTTAACTGATACCGATATTAAGCGGCTATCCAAGCATCTCAGAATAAAGGAGGTAGATTTTGTACAAGAATATGTGCTTGAGGATGAAGATGGAGACCAGGTTTTTAAGTCTATGCCTTGCCCATTTTTAGGAGCCGACAATTTTTGCTCAGTGTATGACCACCGACCTAAGGCCTGTAAAGACTACCCTCATACCGATAGGGTGAAACAACACCAA